>CADBSN010000226.1 GCA_902797255.1 uncultured Bacteroidales bacterium
ACAAGACTTGGCAATACACCCAAGGTACAGAAGGAATCATTCCGAAGGACGGCGTAGACTTGGGCTTAAGCGTGAAATGGGCCAACTGGAATCTGGGTGCCAAAAAGACAAAAGGCGACGTTGGCAACTATTATGCATGGGGCGAACTGTCGACAAAGAGCAGCTTTACACTCAGTAACTATTCCATTGATGACGGTTACATGAACGTGAAGGACAAGCCTCTTGACGACGCCCATGACGCGGCACACGCCCTCTGGGGCGGACAATGGTACATGCCCACCGAAGACCAATTCCTCGAACTGACAACCAATTGTCAGATGGACTTTGTGACAGAGGAAGGATTGTCAGGCTACCGCTTCACCAGTAACATTAATGGCAAGTCCATTTTCATCCCTGCTGCTGGTGTCAAACAAGGAACGTCAGTAAGTAATCTCAACTCGGAAGGCAACTATTGGAACCGAACCGACTGGTTCACCAGCAACGACGAAAAGGCACGCACATGGGCTTCTTCACTCTTCTTCACGGAAAATTATTTACCAGCCGCCAGCGGAAACCCGCGTGACTGGGGACTGACAATTCGCCCTGTTATGAAGAAGTAAACCAAATAGATAACTCTAACAATTCAATATGCAAACAACTATGAAAAAGTATTCTTTTCTATGGTTGTTGGCTGGTATGGTACTGGCTACAGCTTGCAGTAGTGGTGGAGATGAGCCAACTCCTAAACCCGAACCAATACCTTCAGATACGACGATCAACAATCCCAAGGTGTCAAAAGTAGAATTTGTTCCTTATTTAGCTGCGCCCACACGTGCCACGGATACTCAGTTCGAGAACGGCGACCGTATCGGCGTCTGGGCGGTGGAGAGTACGGGTGCAGACTATCGCGGCATCATCGGTGAACCGCATAACAACTATGCGAACAATGTCATGTATGTCTACAATGGCAACCGCTTCACTCCCTATAATGCGGGAATTGAAGTGCAGGAGGGCAAGAAGTTCTACTACACCGCAGTTTACCCTTATCAGCAGAGTGCAGCCCGCACTTTCGATTTTGAAGTCCGTGCCGACCAGCGTCCTGCCGGTGCCTATACGGCCAGCGACCTCTGTACAGCCAGCACGAATGCCACGGGCGAAAGCTTGGTGGATCTGCGTTTCAGCCATCGTCTGGTGAAGATTGTCATCAATCTGACGGGCGACGGATGGAACAGCAGTGACATCACGGTACGTTTGAAGAATGTGCAGACACATGCCAGTGTGGACTTGAACGACCTGAAGTTCACGGCAACGGGTGACCGTACGGATATTAATTGTGCAGAAAATGGGACGCTCAGCTTCAAGGTAATCTTGCCTCCACAAACCATTGCAGAGAGCGAGAAACTGGCAGTGGTGACCATGAACGGGGTCGATTATACGATTGACACGCCGAGCGCTCAGGAATACCGTTCTGGCAAGAGCTACGAATATAATTTCAATCTTGATTCCCCATCCAGCGAAGTGGTCATCTTTACTGGTGATATCAATTCTTGGAACGTTGAAGAACGCATTGACGATGTGGTTCCCGGCGACATCCAGGATCAGATGGGACCGTACATCCCCATCTATAAGGGTAATACGCCTCCGAACATCGAAGGTACGGTGTTTGTCAATCCGTTCTCCTGTGTCTATTGCCAAGATCAAGGGCAGGGTGGCTATGATCCGGGAACGGTGGTTCAAAGTTCCTATATCCGCTTCAGCAACCAAAACTCGATTTACAACACGATTGATATCGACCAGACCAATGCTGACGGCACAGACACCAGCACGGGAGCTGGCGCGTTCATCAGTGGAACGGGCAATAACTTCACCGCTTATTTCAACACGATAGGTCAGACCGACGGCATCAGCACCAAGACGGCGCTTGTCATCTCTGGTACACGCACGTCGGGTGGCATCTCGAACCTGCGCTATGCTTTCGTGATGGTGGAGAAGGGAGCCGACCCCAACAATCATCTGATGAAGGAAGGTGTCTTCCGTGTTTTCCAAGATCAGGATGAATTCTCGGAATACACCCAATGGCCCACGACACGTCAAGGCGTAAAGGCCAATCGTTCAGCAAGTAGAACACTCTTTAGCACTCAATGGTGATGACTATGAGAACGAGATTTTTGAACAAGTGGTCAGCCTTGTCATTGCTCCTTATGCCTATGCTCGTAGCTTGTACGTCGAGCGAACAGGACGAGCAGACCGAATCAGGCGATGTGACGTTTGTGGTCAGTGGTATTTCCACTCGTGCTTCCGACACTCAGTTTGATACGGGCGATGCCATCGGTGTGTGGGCTTCGATGGAAGAGAATGGCTTGCTGCATCTGGCAGACAACTATGCAGATAACGTGAAGTATGTCTATAGTTCTAACCGTTTCATCAATGCAGGTGTGGGCATACCCTTGGCTGGTAATGTGGGGCATACCGTCAGCTACTATGCTGCTTATCCTTTTGAGGATAACCGTTCTTCGCGTTTCACGTTTCAGATCCATGAGGATCAGAGTACCTATGAGGGCTACACGAAGAGTGACCTGTTGATGGCTTACAATGCCGTTGATTCCAAGGAAGCTGTCGTTCCTCTGAAATTCAACCACATGCTCTCTCGCGTCCTTATCGACGCGAGTGAGCTGGGGATGCACCCTTCCAATTATCGCATCGAGTTGCTTTCTTATCGTAGCTCTGTCACTGCGGACATGCAGCAGCAAGTCGTGGAAACGGGAGAATCGGACTATCTGAAAATTAAAATGTGCGAGGATGGAACGAACCACTATAAGGCCATTGTGCCGCCCCAGACGTTAAGTGTTTCTAACGTGACCGCACTGCTTTACATCGGTTTGCAACAGCCCATCTCTGTGACGTTGCGTCAGGACATACAGCTGACCTCCGGAACATCCGTGGAGTTGAAGTTGCGCAAGAGCGCACATGGCTATTACATCGACTACGGTGGCCGTGGCAACTCCAGCATCCCTGACGATTCTGAGGCTACTCCCGCGCCCGATGTCCCGGATCCGAATACAGAAATCCCCAACATCCAGTATGTGCCAGAGTATGTGGACGGTGA
>CADBSN010000227.1 GCA_902797255.1 uncultured Bacteroidales bacterium
ATATCCATCACGACTATTTGCAATGGAATGACCCGCGTCGTGTCCTGCAGATACCGCAGAATGTGATTGATGCAGGCTATCCTCCCAGCAACCGCACAAGGGAAGTGACCAATAACCAGAATGGCACCTTGCAGTCTAAGCCTGTGCTTGTAGATAGTGAGCTGGGTCACGACGATGATAATAACTAATAACATGAAGAGGAAGATGAAAAAGATTTTTTATATACTTAGTCTCTTTGCAGTTCTCACGGCATTCTCTTCTTGTCGTGGCGGAGACGACTTTACCGAGTCGATTTTCGATACATCGGTGCCTGTCGTTGATGAAACAAAGGCAACCTACCAGTTTGACAAGTGGCTTTACGAAAACTTCGTAGTACCCTATAACGTCGATATAAAGTACCGCTTCGATTTGTCGGCATCCGACCTGAACTTCCAGCTGACACCTGCCGACTACAACCGTTCGCAGCTTTTGGCCCATTTCATCAGGTATTTGTTCTATGATGTCTATACCAAGTATGCCGGTGACGACTTCATGAAGCTCTATGGCCCTCGTATCTTCCATTTCATCGGTTCTTCCGGCTATAGCCCCACTACGGGTACCGAGGTCTTGGGTACTGCATCCGGTGGCGTGAAGATTACGCTTTACAACGTCAATGAGATGAAGCCTTATAGCGATGGCGTTACCTATACAGGTGAGGATATAAATGTACTCAACCATAGGTACTTTCATACCATGCATCATGAGTTCTCCCATATCCTGCACCAGACGAAATCTTATCCTGTGACGTTTGGTCAGGTGACGTCAGGCAGTTATGACCCTATCGGATGGCAGGAACGCGACTCTGTATGGACACACCAGCACGGCTATACCACACATTATGCTTCCTCTGCCACCTATGAGGATTTTGTGGAAACGCTTTCCAGCATCATTACCGATACCAGGTATTGTTGGATGAACCGAATCATCAATGCCGCTGCTATGGGTGTTCGACAGGGTGACAAGGAGGATATCCTTGAACTGATTGACTCGCTGAATATCAATCTGGATGCCCCAAAGTCTCATTGGAACAATTTCACGCTCTACGAAGAGTCGGAATACAATGACCAGACGGATGAGTACGACCCCACAAACCGCTATGTGCTTGATGTGCATCGCCTTCTTCCCGATACCAGAACCCACCAGTATCAGGTGGTCAATAAGGAGGCAACTGCTTACGTTGACCAGTATAGGTATAAGAAACTTCGCGATTTCACTTCGTTCAAGGACGATTTCCTCCCCTGGGTGAAGATTTCTACCGACGACGACTTGACAGGCATCAACTCCCTGCTCAAGAAGATTGATATTGCCACAAAGTGGTACACCGAAAACTGGGGACTCTATGCCTATACACTTCGCCGTGAAGTGGAGGAGCGTCAGAATAAGATAAACGACTACCTCAAGAACGAGGTAACCATATATGACATCAATAATCCTAAGGAATGATGAAAGACATAAGATACATTACGTTAGGTTTGGTGCTGGCCACCATTGCATGTGCCAGTTGTTCCCGCTTCCAGGAAGATGACCTCTTCGAGGAGAGTGCAGCTCTGCGCATAGAGCACAATTCCGATAAGTTGCAGGAAATTCTGGTGAATGCACCTCAAGGCTGGGTAATACAGTATTACACGGGTAGAGGCATCTCTGTCTTCGAAGGTTTCAACCTCTTTGCCAAGTTTGAGAAGGGCGGCAAGGTGACAGTTGCCGGAAACCATCGTTTCCTGCGTGACGGTAATGCAGGCAAATACACTGAGGCCTCCAGCCTTTACGAGCTGATTCGCGAGGACGGCCTCGTTTTGGCCTTCAATACTTGGAATGATGTGCTCACCCCCTTCGTTGACCCTGTCGCTTTCTGGGCAGCACCTGACATTATCCTGAAAGATGGTGCAGGAATGCAGGGCGACCAGAACCTTGTGGTGACCTATATGAGTGAGAACGAGCTTCGCTTCCGTGGTGAGCGTTACAACGGCCAGGTTCGTATGGTGAAGGCTGACCGCGACTGGCAGACCTACATCAAAGACACAGAGACGATGAAGAACCTCATAACGAGCAAGGCCTTAGATTCGTATTACATTACATCTGGCTACGAGACCATGTATTGTGTGGGACTTCGCAATGGCCGTTATCGTATCTCCGAGCGCATTAATAACCCACTTAAAGTGGATTCCCTTTCCTGTTGCTTCACGCCTACTGGTTTCCGCAACGAACGTCCCGACACACTTGACGGCCACGTCTTCCAGGAGTTCAAGTTGAACGAAGATGGTACAGCCCTCCTCAACGAAGACGGTACCGTTCGCATCATTGGGACTTGGGACACCTACATCGCTGAAAACACAGAAGTCATGTGGATGGATTCGGAGTCCATGTCTGCCGACCTGAAGGCTCTGTATGACCAACTGGCTGTTGCCTTGCAGACGATAAGGAGCACCTATACCCTCGAGC
>CADBSN010000228.1 GCA_902797255.1 uncultured Bacteroidales bacterium
ACAGATAATGTGAATGAAGTATTCAAGTATTGCTTCATCGTTGACGGAACCAAGATAGCCGACCCAACCAATATGTACCTATCACCTGATAAAGGATTCAAGTACAGCATTGCTTACGCTCCTGCAAATCCATTCAATGTTCAACAGCTGGGTAATATCAAGTTTGGAAGAGTCACTTACGATCTGAACCTGAATGTGGCATATTATTTCCCACCAACCAAAGACAATCCAACTGTTCTTGTCCGTCTCATTCCTGGTGCTGACGATACGATGGAAAGTTGGTTCAAGGTTGGAGGTGCGAACCTCATTGCAGACAAACTTCTCGCACAAGGTAAGACCAAGCCTTGTGCCATGATTACAGATGTATTTGCAGAGGGAGATTTCAGTAACTTCAAGATGAAAGTCTATACCCTCAAGGCATCCGACTACAAGACTTGGAAGGAGCGTCGTGCAGCCCTTGAGAAAATGTTGACGAACCTCTAAAGTCAAGAGTCAAGGGTCAAGAGTCAAGGGTCGAGGGACAAGAGTCAAAGGTCGAGAGTCTAGAGTCGAGAGGACCATTTAAGTATATACCATTTAACCATTTAGTAAGCATCATAAGATAGATAACATGGAACGATTCTCAATTATTACATTTCTACATTTTATAATTTTTTCATTGTGCATGCCACTCCATGCACAGCAGTCGCATGTGAATATCCAATACGACCCACAGCGCAACACGGAGAACATCACTCCGTTTAGCGCACAGGTCATCTCTCCAGAAGTGTTCGACGACCACACCGTAACGTTCCGTGTGAAAGCGCCAGATGCTCACGATGTACGTCTCACAGGTTCGATGTATGTTGGTCAGGAAGCTCGTAAACAGGTTCCCTTCATGAAAGGTGATGATGGAGTCTGGACACTTACGATAGGTCCTCTCAAGCCAGAGATATACCTTTATTATATTATTATAGATGGTGTTCAGAACGTAGACCCGAACAACACCTTCACGGGTCATGCTGCGATGCCTGCATTCAGCATGCTGTTCGTTCATGGTGACGAGCCTGCATGGTATGATCCCAAGCCGGATGTACCACATGGGAGTATCACGACCCACTATTACAAATCATCTGTTACAGGAGGATTGCGTGATATGATGGTCTATACACCTGCGAACTACAACCCAGAGAAGAAGTATCCGGTACTATACCTTATGGGTGGTTCAGGTGACCTGACTGAGACATGGGTGATGCATGGACGTGCCAACTGGATTCTGGATAACATCATTGCTGAAGGGAAAGCAAAAGAGATGATTGTGGTGTTCCCCAACGATCAGATGGTAACACGTAATCATCCCCAGCATACCGAACTGGCGTTCCCTTTGATTGAGAAAGAACTGATTCAGTGTGTCATTCCATTTGTTGAGAGTCACTATAGCTGTATCAAGAATCGTCATGCCCGTGCCCTCAGCGGTCTGTCGATGGGTGGACGCATGTCACAATATGTTGGTCTGCGTAATCTTGATGTGTTCGGTTCTGTTGGCTTGCTGAGTGCAGCTATCGATGTCAGCGAGACACCTATTCTTCAAGATAAAGACGTGAACAGTAAGATTGACTATCTCTTCGTGGGTGGAGGAACTTACGAGACTGGTTTCATGGCACGTCACGAACGTCTGCATGAAGAGTTGGAGAAACTCGGAGTGAAACATGAGTTCTATTCAGGTGGTGGTGGCGCACACGACCTCGTGACTTGGCGTCATCTCCTTTACTTCAAGTTCTTACCTCACCTCTGGCAAAATCTCAAGTAACATGTTGCGCAGTCTATTCATCGTATTATCTCTCTTCACTATTCATGGAATGAAAGCCATGAGTGATGAAGCGGTATTTGATATGTATGAATGGAACTTCGGGAAGATTAACGAAGTCGATGGTACTGTGAGCCATACCTTCATTTTGACGAACAAAGGGAAGAAAGATCTGCTGATAACGAAAGTCGTACCCAGTTGTTCGTGTGTGATGGTCGACTATCCACGCAATCCCATCAAGTCTGGTCGTTCAGAAGAAGTGACCGTTTCGTTCTCCCCATCAGGAGCAATTGGACCCATCTTCCGCACCATTGAGGTATTCAATGCAGAGAATGAGTGTTTCGGAATCCTTGAGATAAGTGCAGATGTCACACCTGCCGACCGCACCATTCAGGAACGCTATCACCACACCCTAGCTGGTTTCCTTTATGCCAGTCAGGTGAAAATCCCTTTCGGGTATGTTTTTCATGGTGAACAGCAGACAAAGACGGTATATATCGCCAACACATCAGACCAGGCGATGAAGCTTGAGACCAAAGCCTTAAACGGAGCTTTACAGGTTACCTATCCGTCGGTTCTGGAACCAGGCGAAGAAAGTGAGATACTCCTCACCTACTCCTCCCCTACCGACCCTACCGTGTTTGCCACATTTACCGATACCGTATTCTTCATCGTGAATGGTCAACAAGCGAATGTACCAATAACAACCAGCATGTTGAGTGTGGAAAAGGTCGAGACATCTCCTTCTGCACCCATGCTACGAACCTACCCCTCGTATGGGAAGTTGGTGCAGAAAAACAAAAAAAGTTACGTAGCCACAATTGACATTTTCAATGATGGGCAGTCTAACCTTATAATACATCGTATTGAAACGCCTGAGCGTGTGCGTGTTAATATGCAGAATAACACATCAGTTGCACCAGACGGAAAAGCTACGATGGAACTGACGGCAGACTCCCCTGCCCCATTTTATATAAAATTGTTTACGAACGATCCCAGTCGTATGGTTAAGGAAATAGAAATTAAACCTCAATAAATCAAAACAATGACAACATTAAAGAAAATCATGTTATCAACTGCTTTTCTCGCAGTTGTAGCAAGTGCGACAGCACAAACGTACAAGTATCCGTTCCAGAATCCGAATCTGTCGGTTGAGGAACGTACAGAGAATCTTATATCATTACTCACACCAGAGGAGAAGGTGGGTCTGATGATGAACAAAGCCGTTTCAATCGACCGTCTCAACATTCCGTCAATCAACTGGTGGAACGAGGCTTGCCACGGAGTTCGTCAAGGAGGATATACCGTTTATCCTCAACCAATCGGTATGGCAGCAGCATTCAGCGAGCAATTGGTGTACAATGTTTTCTCACAGGTATCAGATGAGGCACGTGCCAACTGGAACCGCTCAGCTCCAGTCTTCAATGTTCCGATGGGTGTGACCTACTATCCAGGTAACCCAGAGTTGACCTATTGGTGTCCAAACGTCAACATCTTCCGTGATCCTCGTTGGGGACGTGGTCAGGAGACTTGTGGTGAAGACCCCTATCTGAATGCCGTACTCGGTGTGCAGACCGTACTTGGTATGCAGGGTAACGATAAGAAGTACTACAAGACCCACGCTTGTGCGAAGCACTATGCCGTTCATAGTGGTCCAGAGCCACAGCGTCACTCTTTCGATGCACGTGTCAGCATGCGCGATTTGTGGGAGACTTATCTTCCTGCGTTCAAAGCCCTTGTAAAGAAAGGAAATGTACGCGAGGTGATGTGTGCATACAACCGCTACGAAGGTGAGCCTTGTTGTGCAAGCGACCGTCTGCTTATTAACATCCTGCGTGAGAAATGGGGCTTCGACGGAATTGTTCTTACTGACTGTGATGCCATCAACAACTTCTTCAACCGTAATCAGCACGGCACACACGACAGTCCGCTCTCTGCAGCTGTTGATGCTGTCCTCAACGGAACTGACCTCGAATGCGGTAAGGTTTGTATGGTTCTGACCGAAGCACTTGAGAAAGGTCTCATCAGCGAGGCAGAACTTGACAAGCATCTCCGTCGCACCCTCTCTGAGCGTTTCCGTCTTGGTATGTTTGACCCAGCAGAGATGATTCCTTGGTCGAATCTCGGACCAGAGACCATCAGTAGCGAGAAGAATGACGCAACTGCTACTCAGGCAGCACGCGAGTCTATGGTACTCCTCCACAACAATGGTGTCCTTCCACTTTCAAAGAACCTCAAGACTATTGCTGTCATTGGCCCTAATGCAGCCGATGCAGGTATGTTGAATGGTAACTATGGTGGTACTCCAACTGAGGCACATACCCACACCCTTCTTGACGGTATCAAGGCAGCTGTTCCAGGAGCAAATATCATCTATCAGCGTGCATGCGAACTCAATCAAGACAATATTACTGTCAGCTATATCGATCGTATGAACAATGGTCAGGGATTCAAGGCCGAGTTCTATGAGAACAAGAACATGGAAGGTCAGCCAGCTAAGACCGACTACACCAAGCAAGTTCGTTTCAGCACATTCGGTGCATGGGGATTTGCAGAAGGCGTTTCTTCTGATAATATTTCAGTACGTCTCAGCGGAAGTTTCAAGGCCGACTTTACAGGCGACATGAGCTACAATATCAATTCAGATAACGGTTACCAACTCACCGTGAAAGGTTCTGACGGCTCATCTTTCGAGAAGAAAGGTGAACCTGGAGCAGGAGGCCGTGGTGGCTTCGGAGGCGGCTTCGGTGGTTTTGGTCGTGGACGTGGTGTTCAGTATGAGACCTTCAAGGTACAGGATGGTGTGACTTACAATGTCACTATCGAGTACAGCCGTGGAAGTGGTCAGTTCGCAAGCCTCAATGCTGAGGTATGCCAGAACAAGTTGGTCGACTTTGTTGATGTAGTCGAGGCTGTAAAGAATGCTGACGTCATCATCTGTATCGGTGGTATCTCAGCACGTATGGAAGGTGAAGGTGGAGACAAGCAGACGATTGAACTACCTGCCGTTCAACAGCGTATGGTGAAAGCTATGCACGCTACAGGTAAGCCTGTTGTGTTCGTAAACTGCTCAGGTTCAGCTATCGCATTCGGAAGCGTTGAAGGCAATTATGACGCACTCCTTCAGGCTTGGTATCCTGGTCAGGGAGGTGCAAAGGCTTTGGCAGAAGTACTCTTTGGTGACTACAACCCATCAGGTAAGCTCCCTATCACTTTCTATCGCTCTAATGATGACCTGCCAGAGTTTACTGATTACAGCATGGAAAACCGCACCTATCGTTATTTCCGTGGTCAGGCTCAGTATGCTTTCGGTTACGGACTTTCATACACTACCTTCAACATCGGTACAGCTAAGCTGTCAGCGAAATCTATGAAAAAGAACGGTAAGGTGACTATCACCGTACCGGTAACCAATACAGGTAAGCGTACAGGTAACGAAGTCGTTCAGGTATATGTGAAAGCGCTCGACTATGCAGAAGCACCTATCAAGGACCTTCGTGGTTTCCAGAAGATAGAACTTGCAGCAGGTCAGACTGGCAAGGCTGTCATTACCCTCGACGGTGAAGCATTCCAATACTACGATGCGTCAATCGATGAGCTCTCTACCCGTTCTGGTCGCTACCAGATTCTCTACGGAAACTCATCACTCGACAAAGATCTTAAGTCACTCGACTTCGTAGTGAAGTAAAACGAGCAAAGGACAAAAAGTAAAGGCCGTTCCCACATGGAGCGGCCTTTTGCTTTGAAGCGGATGACGTTGGATTTAGTCGAGAGGAATCTCCGGGTGCTGCACAGCGAGGGGAAGACTATCCTGAGAGAGGTAGAACATGTAGAGGATGACAGGCTTTGAGCCTCGGTTTTCGCCGTGGTGGATGGTATTAACCATCTCTACGACTGCTTCACCCTCATGCACCACTTTCTCTTTTCCATCTTGACCGATGATGGTCAATTCGCCCTGTACCAGCACACCATAGTTCATTACAGGATGATGATGCCAGCCCAGTTTCTGTCCAGCTGGGAACTCGTACTTCACAGCTACCAGTTCTGGACGTCCCTGCAGGTAGTCGGGCAGTTCTACGCCGTCCCAACTCTGGCTAGTACGAATTAGTTCTTCACTCTTTACAGCCTGTGCAGTAGTGTCTTCGTTAGATTTTGATTCCTTACAGCTTGTGACGAAAACTGTTGCGCCGCAGATGAGGGTGGCAGCGAGCACCCATTGAGTCATTTTTTTCATTGTTTTGTAAAATTAGTTAAAGTATAAAAAATGTCATTTACCATTTACTATTTAACTTCGTTTTCTTTTGTCACGATTGACTTTTGGTCTTCCTCCTTCGCACCTCGGAACAGTTTAAGCAAGCTTAACTCTTCTCTCGGTTTGGCGTCGGTTCGGCAAAATTTGAACAAGTTCA
>CADBSN010000229.1 GCA_902797255.1 uncultured Bacteroidales bacterium
CCCTAAGTGCTCGTCTTATTTCGGAAAATCCGATGGCGAACATGTCATCAACAACTCAACCGACTTTGCGATGTATCTGCTCGAGGTAGGTCATGTTGCAACCGTGGGCGGTGATGCTTTCGGAAGCCCTGAGTGTTTCCGCATGAGTTATGCTACCAGCGATGAGAACATCGTCGAGGCTATGAGCAGAATCAAGAACGTATTGGCTAAATTGAAATAATGACGAAGAGCTTCATCCTTTCGATAGCACTCCTGTTTTCTGTCAGTCTGTCGGCACAGGAATGGGGACGATGGACCGTTTGGGGAGATACTCATGATGGGTATTACCACAATCCGGTCATCCCTGCCGACTTCAGCGACATCGACTGCATCGAACACGATGGGGTCTATTACATGATTTCGTCCACTTTCCAGTTCCAACCAGGTATGATCATCATGAAATCCACTGATATGGTCAACTGGTCGTTGGCAGGATATGCTGTGAAGGACATCCGGCAGATTAGTCCTGCGATGAACTACGACGTGATGGACCGCTATGGTCGGGGCATTTGGGCCGGAGCCATTCGTTGGTACCGAGGTCGTTTCTATGTCTATTTCGGAACACCCGACGAGGGTTACTTTATGACCTCTGCAGAACGAGTTGAGGGGCCTTGGGACGATTTGACCAAGATGTCGATAGGTGACGGATGGGATGATCCATGTCCCTTTATTGATGATTATGGTAACGGTTATCTGGTGGCCACGTGTTTCAAAGACAACTACAAGACCTATGTCTTCAGTCTCACGCGAGACTTCAAGGATATCAAGCCCGATTCTCGCCGATTGATTCATCAAGGGGCAGGTCGGGAAGCAAACAAGCTATATAAGCGTAATGGCTGGTTCTATCATCTGTACTCGGAGGTGAACAATGAGGGATGCCGCCTGATGATTCAGCGTTCACGTGTGGCTTCTGGTCCCTATGAGGGGGCTCGCCCAATGTCAGAAGTGCAACGCAGATTCCACGAACCCAATCAAGGAGGGTTCCTCTACGACACAGCTGGCAATTGTTTCTTTCTTACCCATCATGGCGATGGCGACTGGTCAGGACGTATTGCAAGTCTGTTACCTGTGACATGGACTGACGACGGATGGCCCATTATTGGACAACCCAACGCAAATGGCATCGGAGAGATGGTGTGGCGCTATCCTGTTCCAGTTGTTGGGAAACAGAAGACCGCGAGCAAGACCGCTAATCGTGCCAGTCTTGGGACACAGTTTTGGCGGAAACGAGCTAAGCTGAAACAAACGTCGTTCGATGAGCCCTGGGAGTGGAACTACTATCCGCGTACCGATATGGAATCCATCAGCTATCAGGGGGGGCGCATGAAGTTGAAACTGAAAGCCTTCCCACCGCTAGAGCAGGATAACCTGTTGAAGGTAGGTAATGTTTTGACTACGCGTTCGTGGCGTACCGAGCAGTCGCGAGTCACTGTCAAGGTAAATCTCTGCTCGATGGCCGATGGTCAACGAGCAGGTATCTGCCATTTCTCTTCCGATTGGTCTATGTTTGGAGTAGAGCAGATGGGGCAGACACGTTATTTGTTTTTCCACCATAATGGCGAACAAGTTCGTCGTTTGATTGAGTTAAAAGGACATAAGTCACGCATGATATTCCTGCGAAGTGAATGGGGATTGGATGGAGTCAGTCATTACTCCTATAGTCACGATGGAATCCATTTCCTTCCGACCGACGGAACGGACTACCAACTCCGGTGGGGCTATTATCGAGGCGACCGTCTGGGCATGTTCACCTACAACAATTTAGGCGAATCGGGGGGTGTTACGTTCGATGTAATTGAGAACCGAAACGAGTAATACCATCCATAAAAAGTCGGGCCTGCTATTGTGCAAGCCCGATTTCTTTTTGTGTCTTGATTTCACTTCACCAACACCTTTCTGTTTCCCATGATGTTGATTCCCCGTTGCGGTGACGTTTGTGCACGCCCGTTGAGGTCAAAGGTGCGGACGGGTTCTGCATAGTAGTCCTTCAACTCAACCGTGTTGATGGCCGTTGCCGGGTCTTTCACTTCGCGATAGGAGATATATGGAACGAGGTACTTGTTGACCGTGATTCCGTTGATGGTGCCCGATTTGTTGTAGTTCTTCATGTGCAGTTCCACACGATCCTTGTATACATACACCATCAAGGCTTGAACGATGTTCGGAGTCTCTACTGGCATGTCGCCTGGATCGATTGTGTTGTAATAATAGCGCATTGAACCCATGAACGCAGAGAAGAAGCTAGGTGTGCCCAGCTCTGCGCTATACTTGGCAATAGTCCACACGGCTTTGGTGGCGGTTGCTGAGAGTGTGATTTCGTTTCCATTGCGTGTGACGAGCAGTCCCACGAGGCGGTTTCCGTTGTAAATCTCGCTGGTGACTGCGTAGTATTTGCTTTGGTCGTTGTTGTTCCGCACTACAATCACGTACTGTTCCCCTTCTATGATTTCGCTGGTAATCTCGGCCTTGATGCCCGATTCATCCATCTGGGTGACATGATAGAGGTATGAAGGGCAGTAGTTAGTGTTAGCAGAGAAACGTCCTGAAGAACCTGAATAGAGGTAGTTACCGTTAGCTTCTGAGCCTGAGCCGCTCACACTTACAGCAAATTCATTGGGTGTTGCGCTCATAGGAGTGAACGTGACTGCTGCAGCTTGACTTACTGCTGAGATGTTGACAGAGTTGAAACCAAGATAAAGGCCCGATGCTTCGTTGAAGACACACCATTTACTGATTTCTTCTGTAGGAGTTGTAGTGGTTGGGGTTAATACCTGCCATACGATAGCTGGGTTGGCAGCCGTCAGGGTTACGGTCGAACCGTTGCTCGAACGGGTCACCTCTACCCGTTGCATGCGCTGGCCTGAACCACCTGCGTTGTAGAGGCTGTTTGATATCGCATACCATTTGCCGCTCTTCTCGCCGACAATTATGTAGCTGTGTTCCGGTTCTGGGAACGATGCGAGGGTTCCTGTGGTTCCGTCGCCTGAAGGATCCACTTCATAGATATAGAGTTCTGTAGCATCGCCTACGGAATAGTAGCCGCTGCTGCCGATGTGGATGTAGTTGTTGGGACTTCCGCCCGATGGATTGGTGCCTTCGATGTTGAAGTAGAGCGACCCGTTGGTCTGAGCTGTCACCGTGATGGCTTTCGGAGTGCTGATAGGTGCGATGTTATAGCTGTCGTAGCCCATGTAGGCGCCACTCTGTGCGTTGTAAAGGTAGAACGCAGGAGCCTCTTCTGCTGCTTCGTCCTCAGGTGTATAACCTTCTGGCAACGAACCGTCGACATGGGTTTCGTCGTAGGTGTCGATCACCGTTCCGTTCATGTCGTAGTGGGTCACACGCTGTGAAGTCTTCTTGCGCGTGTAAGCCTTATCCTCTCCGTGGTCATGTCCGTAGAGCATAATGAGGTTCGGATATTTAGCCAATGTGCTCTTCAGCAGTTTCTCGCCTGCCGACGATACGATACCCTTCGATGCCGAACGGATACTGTTTGAGTCGCTAAATGGGATGTGAAGGGCAAAGAACACGGTCTTCGTCGGGTCTTCGGCATAGATTTCAGCTAACTTGTCAGCCACCCATTGCACAGATTCCACCGAATATTCATAATGGCCGGCATCCTTGAATTGGTGTTTGCCGCAGTTCAGAATCACGAAGTCGAAGCCGTGAATCACATAATGATAGGCAGCCAGCAGCGTCATCTTACCCAAGTCAGCATTATCAGCCTCCTCGTAGAACGATTCGTCCTCGGTCAGTTCGCCGATATCCTGCTTCATGGGATAGGTATAGTAGTCGCCTGCGTTATACGACTTCGGCAGGTCATACCAGTTGGCCACCTCGTAGTCGTGGTTTCCTGTCACATACAGCACAGGCGTGTTGCTGGAGTCTTGGAAAGCCTTACGGCTGTAGCTGGCAATGAGCGTGCGTACTTTTTCCCAGTTAGCCTGTGGGATGGTGGCATCGCTGGTGCAGTCGCCACCCAAGAGTAGCACATCAATCTTTTCTTCGTTCTTGATACGTGTGAGCGTTTGGGCAAACGAACCGCGAATCCCGATGTTGTTGATGTCCGCAATCAGTCCACGTTCCGTGTGGATGTCCGAGATACAGGCAAGTGTCAGCAACGGCTTCTCTTCCGGAAGTTCCTGTCCCCGTATCGGTTCCGGTTTCAATAGGCAGATACACATCACCGTCAGTATCTGCAAAACTGCCCAGCAGCTGTAAGATGTGATTCTTTTCATATTCTGTAAATTTTAGTTAATGGTAGATGATTTCGCCACAAAGATACAAAAATAAAGTTTAACAGTTGAATCATTTCAGCGTTTAAGATGTTAAATAGTTTAAAGTTTGAGGAAAAAACAGCAGTTTTGTCAATTAAATAAAGTTAAAAATTGATTGTCTTACCCTGAGAAACGTTGAATAAAAAATAACCAAACAAAAGGTGAAAACAGTATATACTAAGCGACTATTTTGGTGGTATAGGCTATGATATACCTTATTATAAATAGGAATGAATGTCATAGTCATAGTCAAACTCGGTCAAAGTCGGTCAAAGTCGGTTTTTAAGTATCAAAAATCGAGTTTGACTATGACTGACTATGACTGCAAAAGCAGTTGAGTAATTGAGGGATTTTTGACAAAATGTTGGTGAAAAACATAGAGACTGACTAGGAGGTACCTCAAGGGTACCTCTCCCTTACCTTTCCCTTACCTCCGATTGAATGAATAGCGCTAAAGCGAAGGAAAGCCAAAGGGAAACTGGGCCTTGGAGTTTTGCTGTATGGACGGGCAATGTGTGATTCAACCTGTTTTTGAACTAAAACAACTGAAACGCGAAACGCACAAAAATCGAGGTTGACCTATACAAGAAGGGAATTTAGGGAGTTTAGGGATTTTTTTTAATGAAAACTTTTATACGAATTAGAAAATAATAAAATGTATTAGCTAAAAACTCCCTAAACTCCCTAAACTCCCCCCAAAAACATTCAAGGGCATTTCACCCTTTCCGCTCAATAACCCTGCCTTATCGCTCAATAACCCTGGGTTATCGGGCAATAAGGGTGGGTTATTGTCGGATAATGTACCATTCTCTTGGTTGACAGTTGATAGGGTAAGACGAGGGAGTACCTCCCATGCACCTCGCATGAACCTCTATCTAAAAAGTAGAGCCAAAATAGGGGAAAAGGAGAGGAAAATGAGGGGAACCATAGATGCTTTTTCGTCTGCGGATAAAAAAAGAAGATGTGCCGATTTCTGACACATCTTCGCTGTTCTTGGTACCGAAAGTGGGACTCGAACCCACACAGCCGTAATGGCCAAGGGATTTTAAGTCCCTCGTGTCTACCATTCCACCATTTCGGCAGCCTGATTTATGTTGCCTTCGCAGTTTACTGCTGCTTTAGCGAGTGCAAATTTAAGAAATAATTATGAGTTACCACCAATGATTACCGATTTTTTCATCAAAAAACGCATAAGACTCATATCTTCCCATGTGTTTTGATACCCTTTCGGTGCATTTTCTCTATTATTTGAATCATTCTTCTTTATTTTATTCGTATATTTGCACTTGAAATACAATAAATTGTACGAATATGAGAACCTTGACATGCATATCCCTTTTTTTCTTGTTGCTCTTCATCGCTCCAACAGGAGCTGAGGCACAAAGTAATACTCCAGAAGACTTGGACGCTCAATATGCAACGGAGTTGGTGAAGGTAGGAACCGTAGCACCTGATTTTGTGATGAAGACTCCCGATGGCAAACCGTTTCAGCTGTCGCAGGTAGCGAAGGGCAAGACGGTGGTGCTTGACTTCTGGGCATCGTGGTGCCCGGACTGCCGTAAAGATGCCCCTGAGGTGGTACGCATGTATGAATCTTATCACAAAAGCGGCGTTGAGTTTATCGGTGTTTCGATGGATACTGATGTCGAGGCATGGAAGCACGCCATCGAGAAGTACGCGATCGCTTATCCGCAAGTCAGCGAGCTGAAGAAATTTAAGGAGACTGACATCGCCAAAACTTATGGTGTGAATTGGATTCCCTCACTCGTTGTTATCGGCCCCGATGGAAAGGTTAAACTATCTACCGTCATGTCCAATAAAGTTGACCAATACCTCAAGGAGCACGTTTCCACATCTTGCAAATGAAACGAAAGACGAGAGCGGTGACGAACCTCGATGCCATCAAGGCCATGCAGCGAGGGGAGCGTGAGGCTGAGCAGCAGCGGCTTGGCCCGGGTTTCCATTCGTTCAACCGCATTCACCGGTCGAAGAAAATTTATACTAGGAAACAGAAACATCCATTAGTTAATTAAGGTTAAATTTGGTGTTCTGATTTTACTTTTTTGCTGTTTCTTTGTCTAATAAGGTGTAGAGATGTTAGCTGTGTTGAAAGGATTAACAGTTTATTTACCCCTTTTTTTAGATTTAAAACAGAAAGCCCATGAAAAAAATTTTACTTAGTGCACTTGCATCATTGTTGATGATGAGTGCTTCGGCTCAACCGGCAGAGGGACCTCGTGCCCCACAAGGCTTCCGTGGTCCTCAACCCCATTTCTTTGCGCCAGAAGGCATGCCTGATTTTGAGGCACTAAAGGATTTCAAGGCTCCTGAAGGATTTCGCGCTGTGAAGTTTGATGCTCCAAGCGATTTCCAAGGCCCTCGTGGCTTCCGCGCTCCTCAAGGCCCTCAAGGTCCAAAGGGTCCTCGTGGCTTCCGTGCACCTCAAGGCCCTCAAGGTCCAAAGGGTCCTCGTGGCTTCCACCCAGGTCCAGATGGAAAGAAGTTTGAAGTTGTAGAACTTTCTGCAGAGGAGGTTGCTCAGCGCTTCGCTCGTCGTTTGCATCTTGACGAAGAGAAGACTGCTGACTTTGCACCTATTTTCACCGCTTATCGTGCAGATGTGAAAGCTGCTGAAGATGAGAACCCTATAACTTTCAAACCTCAGGCTCGCAGAGCTCCTAAGGCAGAAAAGCCAACGGAGGCAGAAATCGAGGAGATGAAGGCAGAGCGTGAGCAGTTTGCGGCTCGCGACAAGGCTGTTAAAGCCGTAAGGGACGATTATAAGGATAGTTTCCTTGAGGTGTTGAACCCTCGACAGCTTCATTGGATGTTCCGTCTGGAGCGTGACAGAGGTCTGTTTGTGAAATTCGTTCCAACGCAGGAAGAAGAGAAGACTGAAGAACAGCCTGCTGCAACTCGTGGTCTTGAAGGATTGACTGATGCTATCGAGACAGTTGGCAGCGATAAGGCTGATAATGGAGAGTGGCACGCTATCAATGGTGTGGCTCTGAAGGAACAGCCTACTCAGGCAGGTATCTATGTCAAGGATGGTAAGAAGGTATTAGTGAGATAAATCCTTACTATTATTGGTGTATGAATATGACAATGGGGAGAGTTGTTCTCGCGAATGCTCTCCCCACCCAATAAGTATTAATTTTTTTAAGGTAAAAAGATTGTTTTTAGGATGGTGCAAAGGTAGTGCTTTTTATTCATACAAGCACACCTTTTTTTATGTTCTATAACATATGTTTTCGTGCACAATTCAAAAAACTACTCTTTCCCCTTCGTTTTAATCAAGAATGACTGTTGTCCATCCGTGAGTATCGGGTTCGGTGCCGTATTGGATACCGCGGAGTTTATTATACAGTTTTGTGCAGATTGGACCAGGTTTCCCGTCGGCTGAGAACACAAAGCTTTGCTTGGTCTCCAGATCATCTATTTTTGCGATTGGCGAGATGACAGCAGCCGTGCCGCAAGCGCCTGCTTCCTCGAAGGTTGCCAGCTCTTCCTCAGGTATCTGACGGCGTTCAACTTTCAAGCCCATATCCTCGGCCAACTGCATCAGGCTCTTGTTGGTGATTGAAGGCAAGATGCTAGTTGATTTTGGAGTGACATAAGTGTTGTTCTTGATACCAAAGAAGTTGGCTGCTCCACACTCGTCCATATATTTCTTCTCTTTCGCATCGAGATAGAATTCACAGCTGTAGCCGAGGTCATGCGCCAGCTTGTTGGCGCGAAGGCTTGCTGCGTAGTTGCCACCTACCTTATAGATACCTGTTCCGAGTGGTGCAGAGCGGTCGTATTCACGTATGATGACGTATGGGTTTGCTGCAAATCCACCCTTGAAGTATGGGCCTACAGGGGTTACGAACATCAGAATGAGGTATTCAGATGCTGGATGTACACCAACCTGAGCGCTGATGCCAATCATCAGCGGACGGATGTAGAGTGTGGCTCCGCTCTCGTAAGGAGGTATAAAACGCTGGTTGAGCGTTACTACTTTACGAACCATCTCCTCGAATAATTCGGTAGGAACCTCAGGCATCAGAATGCCGCGACATGTCGACTGCAGGCGTGCAGCATTCTCATCCATGCGGAATACGCGCACCTTGCCGTCAGGACAACGGTATGCTTTCAGACCTTCGAAGGCCTCCTGACCATAGTGCAGACATGTTGCTGCCATGTGGAGAGGAATAGTCTCTTCACTACAAGTTTCAATCTCACCCCATTTGCCGTCTCTATAATAGCAACGGACATTGTAATCGGTTTTGTTGTAGCCAAAACCTATGTTTGACCAATCCATCATGTTATTTACTATTTAACAATTGACTATTTAACGATTTTATTGCCTGCTTATAGCTTTTAGACTGCAAATGTAAGCATTCTTTTTGAATTATGCATCATTTTGCTGTTGAAAACAGCGGAAAACCGTGAAAATGTCAATGAATCCAACAGACTTTAAGCTATCTACGCTCAACTATCAGTTTCTTTTGCTCGTAGATAAACAAAAAGGATGTACTTGTTCGTACATCCTTTCTGTAGCGAGAGTGGGTCACGATCCCACGACCTCCGGATTATGAATCCGACGCTCTAACCAGCTGAGCTATCTCG
>CADBSN010000230.1 GCA_902797255.1 uncultured Bacteroidales bacterium
CTTTGTGACGAAATGCGTGAAGACTGTAAGAAGATACCGGAACTGGCAAAATATAATGTCATCCTTGGTGGACAGCAGTCATCAATGGGTGGTCAGCAGACCGCTACATTCGAAATCTATGGTTACAATATGGATGAGACCTACGATGTGGCTGTTGAGTTGCAGAAGCGATTCAAGGAAAGCGACATTGTGGCACAGGCCATGATTTCACGTTCAGACTATCAGCCGGAGTTGGTTGTCAACTTCGACCGTGAGAAACTCTCTCAGCAAGGATTGGGAATGTCTCAGGCAGCAGCCAGCATTCGTAACCTCATCACAGGTTCGCTCATGTCCTACTATCGTGAGGACGGTGAGGAATACGACATCAAGGTGCGCTACGATGTCGACGACCGTGTATCTATCGAAGATCTTGAGAATATGCTCATCCCTAATGGTTTCGGTCAGAACATCAAGGTGCGTGAAATCGCAACCATTGAAGAATCAACCATTCCACCAACGATCGAGCGTAAGGACCGTCAGCGTATTGTGACCGTGAGTGCCGTAATGAAAGACGGAGAAGCCCTCTCTGATGGTGTCGATCTTGGAAACAGCTTCATCAAAGAGATGACCATACCGAGCGATGTTATCGTACAGGTAGCCGGTTCGTACGAAGATCAGCAGGATAGTAACCGCGACCTTGGTGTACTCGGTATCCTGATTATCATCCTTGTGTTCATTGTGATGGCAGCACAGTTCGAGTCCATGACCTACCCATTCATCATCATCCTCTCCATCATCTTCGCCTTCTCAGGTATCATCTTTGCGTTGGCAGCTACGGGCACCAGTATGAACGTGATGTCCATCCTCGGAGGTATCATGTTGATTGGTATCGTGGTGAAGAACGGTATCGTGCTCATCGACTACACCCAGTTGATGCGTGAGCGAGGCTACGGACTTACTCGGGCAGCTACTGTGGCAGCACGTAGCCGTCTGCGTCCTATCCTCATGACATCGCTCACCACCATCCTTGGTATGGTCCCAATGGCGACTAGTCATGGTGTAGGATCAGAGATGTGGCGTCCACTCGGTATCAGTATCATTGGTGGTCTTACCATCTCTACCGTGCTCACACTTATCTATGTACCTTCTATGTTCTGTATCTTTGGTGCTGTAGGCGTGAAGAACAAACGTCGTAGCCTTAAGAAACAACGTGAACTAAACGCATATTGGAAAGAACATTCAGCAGAAGAAACATTCAAGAAAAAGTAATATGAAGACAGTATTTATAGCATACGACCAAGCCCATCAGGAGAATGTCATCGAGGCACTCGATGCATCCAACGCACGCGGCTATACCATCATCCCCCAGGCAGGAGGACGAGGCACGAAGACAGGTGACCCACATCTGGGTTCACATGCCTGGCCTTCAATGAACAGCGCCATCCTCACCATCGTGGATGACGAACAAGCTGAACGCCTTATGGAACGTCTGCATCAACTTGATGTCGATAATCCGCTGCTCGGACTCCGTGCGTTCATGTGGAATGTAGAAAAATCAATTTAACAATACACACTTGAAGAATGAAGGCATGCCTTTGTGGCATGTCTTTGTTCTTTGAAAACGAAAATCATAGCATGAAAACAAATCTATTTACTATCGCGGCAGTTGCGTTGATGATTGCAACCGCTACCCAAGCCCAGACCGCCCGTGAAGAAATCCGCGAACTTCCACGACGTGCAGGCAGTAACTATCTTGCTTATCTCGACCCTGTGAAGCCGCTCACAAAGGCTCCGAAAGGTTACGAACCATTTTATATGAGCCACTATGGCCGTCACGGCTCACGTTGGCTGCTAGGCGATGGCGACTATATGAACCCCATTCGCACATTACGCAAGGCAAACGAATTAGGTAAGTTGACTCCCAAGGGTCAACAAGTACTGGCCGACCTCGAACGCTTCTATCCAACAACAGTTCGTCGCTTGGGCGACCTCACTACCGTAGGTGAGCGCCAACATCATGGCATCGGACGACGCATGACCGAACGCTTCCCAGAGATATTCCGCGGAAATGCAGAAGTCGATGCACGAAGCACAGTAGTCATCCGTTGCATCCTCAGCATGACGGCAGAGTGCGAGGAACTCACCGCTTTCAATCCTAAGATGAAGATGCATAACGATGTTAGCGAAGCCTTCCAGTTCTATCTGAACCACGACTTCGACGGAGTGGTACGAGCACAGAACAGCAATGGCAACAGGGGTAGGGCAGTTGACCAAGCCAAACGTGATTATACCCATCCCGAACGCTTCTCTGCCTTGTTGTTCAACGACCAGCAATATGTGGCAGATAGCCTGAATGCCGGCAGCTTCATGCGCTCAGTCTTCAACGTAGCTACGAATATGCAGAGTCATGATACCGATATTGATTTGCTCGACCTCTTCACCAACGACGAGTTGTACGATCTGTGGAAAATCACCAATATCGACTGGTATCTGGGCTATGGACCCGCACCTCAGACGGGTGGTGTCATGCCTTTCAATCAGGCCAACCTGCTCCACAATATCCTTGAGACAGCCGACACAATCGTCAACAAGCGCAATTGGAACGGAGCAACCCTTCGATTCGGACACGAAGTGTGCGTCATGCCCCTTGCCTGTCTGCTCGAACTCGACAGCTGCGGAGTCGTAGTAGAAGACCTCACAACTCTCGACCAGAAATGGGTGAACTACCGCATCTACCCAATGGCATGCAACATCCAGCTCGTGTTCTACCGCCCAAAGAAAGGAGATGGTCCCATCCTCTTGAAGGCCCTCCTCAATGAAGCAGAAGCCACTCTGCCACTTCCAACCGATAACTATCCCTATTACAAATGGACAGACTTCCGCGCGTATTTCGGCAACAAACTCAAAGACTTTGAAACGAAATACCCCATTGAGAACTATCCACGACCACAAAGAAGGAGGTAATAACCGATTTCCATCACCTGGTTCTCTGATTTTGGTTGTCAGATCCAAGGGAAACTAAGGGGAGAGTAAGGGGGGAGTACATTTCAGCTATTTCCAGTTTTCTGGTCTCGTTAGCTTATGACCATCTGGAAGAATTACCTCTTCAGGTAATGACGATTGCACAAATCTTGCTTTATAGTGTTCGAGCCAAACCACATGGTCACATTTACTGGCGAGAGCATACGTCTTCTGCGTTGGTGGTACAAACACATGAACGGGATGCTCAGGAGTAAAGTCTTTGATAATCTCAACGGATGGTATCATATCGCTATCAGCAGAAACAACTATGGTGATGTCGCAGCGCTTGGTAAATAAATCTACAAGCATACCTGTCGCGACTCTTACATCAGATTCCTTTTCCTCGTAGGTCTTATTCTTAAAACCGCAGTTCTGGCATTTGAAATTCTTTTTCTTGTAGCGCCCTAAATGGAGTTTGAATTTAGGATTAAGTAAATTGGCACTGAACAGAACGTCTTGATTATCAGCAGCTTGTTGGTCATCAAGAGGTACTGCTGAATAGTAGTTAACTTCCACAAGTTCCTGATCAGGTAGCATCATGCGCTCAAAAAACTTCACCATATCAAGCCAATAATGACGCTTCCATTTGGCACCTCCATTCTTTAGGCCATAATAGAAATTGTACCCATCAACGTAAACTATAACTTTCTTCTTGTCCATTGTCTATTCTTTAAAAATAAAGCCCCCTTTCGGAGGCTTGAACTCGGTATATCTCATCCGAGCGGGATTAATCTTTCTAAGTTGTTCTTTCACAACTGACCCAAGGATTTTGCATCC
>CADBSN010000231.1 GCA_902797255.1 uncultured Bacteroidales bacterium
AACCCCCATGCCTGTTATTCCTCTGTGGGGCCCATCAGCGAAGAACAGCTGGTCGATTATGCCCGTCGTCGCCGCTATTCCGTGGAACAGATGAAGAAATTTATTGCTGGCATTTAGTTGTGATATGAATATATTGAAGAAAATACTAAAGACAATGCTCATACTATTTGGTGTCATCATCCTGCTAGTCCTGGTACTGGTAGGAGTCGGTTACTTCTATGGCAGTCGTCATTTCGTGGTCGAAGAGACAACCATCACATTCGACGACCTGCCCGAAGAGTTCGATGGTTACCGCATCTGCCAATTCTCCGACTTCCATTCCTTTGCGTTCCATTGTGGTCATGAGGAAGATGTGCAGAAAGTGGTAGATTTAATCAACGCACAACAATGCGACCTGATTGTGTTTACGGGCGATTTGGTAACCGTACAGGCAAACGAACTCGACGGATTCATGGAATCCCTTTCACGTCTCAGCGCCCCCGATGGAGTCATTTCCATCATGGGCAATCACGATTATGCCATGTATCAGCGTAAGTTCACAAAGGCACAGCGTCGTAATGACATCAAAGACCTGTATAAGCGCCAGCGCGATATGGGATGGCAGCTCCTGCTGAACGACCACACATCCATTCATCGTGGTGAAGACTCGTTAGTGATTATCGGAGTTGAGAACGACGGTACCCCCCCACATTTCCCACGATTTGCCGATTTGAAGAAAGCCATGAGAGGCATCGATGCTCAGGCCTTCCAGATCATGCTCAGTCACGACCCCACCCATTGGCGTCGAAGCATCATCCCAGAAACCAATGTGCAACTCACCCTCTCAGGCCACACCCATGCAGGTCAGTTCCGCATGTTCGGCTGGTCACCCGTAAAGATGGTATATAAAGAGTGGAGTGGGGTATATAAGAATATAAAGACCGACCCCTCAGGTCGCACCATCCCCCAGAAGCTCCATATCAGCGATGGAGTAGGGTGCGTCCCCGTTCCCTTCCGCGTAGGCGCATGGCCCGAGATAAATGTTATCACACTCAAGAGTGGCGGAGAGGCGAGGGACTAGGGTCAAAGACCCCCTCTGCCCTTTGGGCATCTCCCCCTCTATGGGGAGAAACTGTAAACCGTAAACTTTAAATTTTTCACTTTTCATTTTTCACTTTCAACTTTCACTTTTCAACTTTCAATTTTTAATTATTACATTTTTACATTTTATAATTTTTACATTTTCCTTCAGATGTACAAACTCTACTCCTTCCTCATCGCCACCCCCCTGTTCCTCATCGTCACGGTTATTATTGGCTTGTTAGTGACCCTATCCACCCTCTTGGGATTGCCCACGTTCGCCCATCGTTATGTTCCCATGTGGTGGGGCAAGATAGCATTTTGGCTCTATCTGCTTCCAGTCCATATTGAGGGACGAGAGAATCTCGACCCCAGTCAGTCCTATGTCTTTGTAGCCAATCACCAAGGCTATTTCGATATCCTGTTGATGTATGGTTATCTAGGTCATAGTTTCAAGTGGATGATGAAAGACTATCTGAAGAAGATGCCAGTAGTAGGACCCGTTTGTATGGTCTCCCATCAGATATTTGTGGGCGACAGCCTCTCATCCATCCAACAAGCCGTGAAGGATGCCCGTGCGACCCTTCAGGGCGGCATGTCGATGTCCATCTTCCCCGAAGGCACCCGTAGCGAAGACGGAGGGATGGGCCCGTTCAAGCGAGGCGCATTTATGTTAGCCAATGAGATAGGCCTTCCTATCGTTCCTATTACCATCAACGGTTCGTACCGCGCTTTCAGTCGTCATGCCTATAGTGTCACCCGTACACCCGTTATCCTCACGATTCATAAGCCCATCCATCCCGATTATTTCCAGCACAAACCCACCAAAGAGTTTATGCAAGAAGTGCACGATATCATCGAAAATGCCATTAGGTGAGTGCAGTGCCAATAGGGGCCAACCCTGATATAAACAGAAAATCCGCCACATTTGTTGGCGGATTTTTGTATGATGTGGTATCGTCGAAGTCTGCTATCGTGCTCTTATGCCTGTCCTGTCAGTTGGGCAGCGAGTGCTTTGAGATCGGTAATGGTTTTCTCCTTGACAGTTGACTCAATGGTCACGATAGGCTCAATGATGGTGATTCCTTTCATCGCTTCGAATGCCTCGTGCATCTTCTTGCCTGCCATTGGTGCCCATGACCCGTTCTCGATGATGGCTACCGTGCGGTTCTGATAGGTTTTGATGGCGAGGTGATGGATGAAATCGTTCATGATGGGCATGAGTCCTCCGTCGTAAGTTGGTGCTGCTACCACCAGACGGTCGTAACGGAATGCGTCTTCTACTGCTTCTGCCATATCGTCAGTACGTAGGTCTGCTACCGACACTTTTACATCTGACTGTTTCTTGATGATGTCTGCAAGCAGAAGTGCGGCTTTCTCTGTATTACCGTGCAGGGAACTGTAGGCAATAAAGATTCCCTTGTCTTCTGGGGTGTAGCTCGACCATGTGTTATAGAGATTGATGAAGTAGGGTAGGTCGTCGTGGAGAATAGGACCATGTAGGGGACATATATATTGGATGTCAAGTCCACCAAGTTTCTTTAAGAGGTTTTGTACCATTGCTCCATATTTACCTACGATATTGAAGTAGTAACGACGTGCTTCGCATGCCCATTCTTTTGTTACCCCCCACATTGAGCCAATGCCTTTACTACCGTCTGACGTGAGTGAGAAGGCTCCGAACTTGCCGAATCCATCAGCAGAGAACAGTATCTTCTCGCTTTGTTCGTACGACATCATCACTTCTGGCCAGTGAATCATTGGAGCCATAAAGAACTGTAGGGTGTGGGCACCGAGTGACAGCGTCTCACCTTCCTTCACTACTTGGATTCTGTCTGTAAAATCAACATTGAAGAATCGCTGCATCATTGCTACTGCCTTTTGTGAGCAGACAGCGGTGAGGGTAGGGTATTTCTCCATCAGCAACTGTATGTTGGCTGCATGGTCGGGTTCCATGTGATGAACAATGAGGTAGTCGGGTGTACGTCCGTTGAGTTCTCGATCAACATTGGCTATCCACTCTTCGGTTTTGCGTTCGTCGATGGTGTCGAGTATTGCGATCTTCTCGTCATCAATGAAATACGAGTTGTAGGTGATTCCCTCAGGAACGATATATTGACCTTCGAAAAGGTTGAGGTCGGTGTCGTCGGCTCCAATATACTTGATGCCTGGAACAATAACGTTTGATGTTGACATATTTTGCTTGTTTTATGAATTCGAAGTGCAAAGATAACTATAATAATTCATAATGCATAATTCATAATGCATAATTCAGCAAAATTGCGGGTAAGAAAGTGCAATTAAAGCTGGTTTTAATTGCCGAACGTTAGCATTTTGGACAAAATGTCAATCATATAATGTAAAAACTTAGAAAAATGTAATAATGTAATAATTATAAAACGAAAATTGAAAAATGAGATAAAGTTTACTGTTTACCGTTTACTATTTAACTTTCGAACACGGATGACACAGATAAAACGGATTTTTTTGACACAAAAACCATAAAAACCCTCACTTCAGTATGTGTCGGACTTTCAGTCCTTACAAGATGCGAGGCATCTATTTTTCCTTATAAGCAAGCTTACAGATAAAAATATCTGCCCCTCATCTTTGTCTCTTTCAGAGCCTTCACATACTTCGTGAGCAAAAACCTCGGCTTTTCAAGCCTAAAAAAAGGAACCCCCTCTAACTCCCCGAGGGGAGGATGGTCAAGAGTCAAGGGTCAAGAGCCAAGAGTTCTTTGTTTTTTAGCGAAGCGAGGATTTTGCTTTCAAGGTCTTGTAACCACGTTAGTGGATGTGGAAAGTGGTGTGGAGTTGGCGTAAAAGCTCGCTTTTAAAGACAAGAGCATCACACTTTACACGAAAGCACAATAGAGTTGCAAGACCGCAGAAAGGGTTTTTCTTGTTTTTGTCAAAATAAGGAGTTAGAGGGGGCTTTAATGGTAAATGTAATTACAATTCTACCAAGACTCTTGCATTGATTTGTCTTCCTGTTAAATAATTTGGTACGGCATACTGGTTATTTGTGATGTCGGTCACCCAATAATAGGAGTTGACATTGTTTACATCTAGGATGTTGAACGCATCGAGTCCTATCCAGATGTTACGCACATTCCACCATTTGCGGTCTCGCTCTCTGTCCTCTTTCAGCAGTCGGTACGAGATGCCGAGGTCCACACGTCGATAGGCTCGCATACGGAACACCTGTTTCTCACGTCCTGTGTGTGGTGGCCCGAATGGCAATCCATCTGCATAATGTCCCTTCACCGTAATCTTCCATTTGTCGGTATTGGGGAAGTAGTCTGAGAACAACATATTCAAATTGAACAGCTGGTCGGTAGGTCGTGGAACGGTCTTTCCATGAATCTTCTCTTTTGTCGACATGATGCCGATGCTGACCCATGAGGAGGTGTTAGGTACAAACTCTCCATAAATCTTCAAGTCGAGACCTAATGCGTATCCAGTTGCGCAGTTTTCTCCGTAGTATGACAAGCGTACGTTATCCACGTTGTATGGGTTGAGGTCGGACAGTATCTTGTAGTATGCCTCACCTGTTGCCTTGAACGGACGATTGTTTACGCGGAACTTATATTCTGCTCCCAAAAGGAAGTGGATGGATTTCTGCGACTTGATGTTCTGGTTCAAGGTCACGCTTCCGATACCGCTGACGTTGGTGGTGTCCTTCAGCTCCTTGTAGAATGGTGCCTGATAGTAGATACCTGTTGAGAAACGGAACACCCAATCGGTGTGTTCTGCAGGTACAAAGGCGACAGTGGCACGTGGTGAGATGAAGGTTTCTTTGTTATACGACCAGTTGGCCACACGAACACCATAGTTCAGTATCAGTTCGCCTTCATCGTATTCTTTTCTCCATGTGTCCTGAATGAATGCTTCCAATCGGTTTGACTTGATACGATTCTGCGAATTCAAACTGTAGATAAGGTCGAGGCTTTTATCAGAGTGGGGGAGTGAATAGCCGGCTGAGTCGCGCATCTCCCATTCGCGCATCGATTCGGTGATATGTTCGTTCTTCATCAGAATGCCATAGTTCAACTCGTGTGCTGTGAAACGGCTCTTTCCTGTCAATCCGATAGATTTCACGGTAGCAGTCAAGCGGTTACGGGCATGTTCCTTATAAGTACCAATCTGGTAGTCATCGCTGTCCAGCCAGTACTCTCCTTGGATGTCATAAGTCTCTGCTTCCTTGGTTTCGAAGGCTGAGTAGTTAAGGGTCAGCTGGTGCTGGTCGTTGAACTTGTGGGTGAGCGAGATGGCTCCGAAATATGTATGGAACTTATCCTGCTCTTTTCCGTCGAAGTACACCTTAAACTCATGTGCCTCTTCTGCGGTTCCGAATTTCGTAGTACGATCCGACGGGGTGAAATTATAATCGTTACGTGCAATGTTACCAATCACGTCAAACGTCCAGCGTTTAGACGGACTCCAGCTGATATAGGTCTGATAGTCGAAGTCTTTAGGGTCGTACTCTCCATGGGTATCAGTCGTTCCGAGGAGATTCTTTGTGGTCTTGTAACGAATGGCATGCGACATCGAGAATTTCTCGTTGCCATAACCCACATATCCTGCAGCACCCATCATTGACGCCGATACAGAAGCTTCAAGGCGTGTAGGTTTCTTATAGGTGATGTCGAGTACGCTGGCCATTTTGTCTCCGTATTTCGCATCGAATCCTCCTGCCGAGAACTGCACCTTTTCCACCATATCGGGGTTAATGATTGACAGTCCTTCCTGCTGTCCTGAGCGGATGAGGAGCGGACGATACACCTCTATGCCATTGATATAGACGGAATTTTCGTCAAACGAGCCGCCTCGCACGTTGTATTGGTTTGACAACTCGTTGTGAGTGCTCACTCCTGCTTGTGTGGCGATAATCTGTTCGATACCTTGTCCCGATGCGTTTCCCATGTGCTTTACGTCACTCAGGTTCACATCAGTCATAGTATTCGTCTGACGTCGTACATCTTTGATTTCCACCTGTCCCAGTTCGAATCCCAGTCGAGGCAGCATCACATCAAGTCGTACTGTGTCTTTCGGTTCTTGCAGCACTCGTTTCCTTGTTTGATAGCCCACCATCGAAAAAAACACCACCAGCGAGTCGGCACTGTTACATGTCAGTTCGTAGCGTCCTTTCAAGTCGGCGCGTGTGCCAACCAATGATTCTCCTTCGATGCTCACCATCGCCAGTTCCAATGGGTTGCGGTCATCGTCAATAATCGTACCCCTAATAGTCACTTTCTCTTGTGCTTGAGCACAAATGAAAACTATCAGGGTGTATAATGTGGTAATGATATGTCGTATCTTCATCTTTCTCACGTCATGCTTCAGATAAAATAACGTAAAAACTTAGTTTTTATTGTTGAGAACTTATATTTTTCACTATTCACGATTCTCTATTCACTTTTTTTCCCTATCTTTGCACCGAAAACAAAATGTGAACCAATATGAAACGAATCATCTTTACCATGATGATGATAATGGCTACGGGCATTATCTTCGCACAAAGTGCTGACAAACTTTATGAAGAAGGTAAGGCTCTGTATGATGCTGATAAGTACACACAGGCCATTGCAAAGTTGAAACCTGCTGCCGAGAAAGGCCATAAGAAAGCACAGTACTACATGGGGCGCTGCTACGACAAAGGTCATGGTGTGACTGAGAATGACAAGACTGCCTTCGCATGGTATATGAAAGCAGCCAAGCAGGGACATGCTAAGTCGCAGTATCAGGTAGGTAAATGCTACAAGGACGGTGAGGGTGTCGAGAAAGACAAGAAGCAGGCATTCAGTTGGTTCCAAAAAGCTGCTGCTCAGGATAATGCAAAAGCCCAGTTGGCTCTTGGCAAAGCTTATATGAAAGGTAAGGGAGTCGCTGCCGATCAGGCCAAAGCCAAACAATGGCTGAAGAAAGCAGTAACCAACGAGAAGGATGGTAAAGAAATTCTCGAAGATCTGCGCAAGGACAAAGCTGCCGGCGATGAGGATGCCAAGCAGATACTGCAGATGGTAGGGAAGTAATATGAAGATGAAGAGAAGTAAACGGAGTTAGCGAAGTTAGCGGCCTTACGGCCTCGAAATTAGCACTTCGTTCGACAATACCACGGGATGTTAACATCAGCTGTCTTTCGTCGGAGCGAAGAGCATAGCTCAAGCGGTAACTTCGAGCGAAGCGATAACTTCGTTAACTTCGAGCGAAGCGATAACTCCCAATAAAATTGTACATTATTAATTATACATTCTATGAAGATTATCACAATGGGCGAACTCATGCTTCGCCTCAGTCCAGAAGGAAATTACAGATTTGTGCAGGCTGATAAGTTCTGCATTATACCAGGTGGTGGAGAAGCTAATGTGGCTATCAGTTGTGCAAACTTTGGTCACGATGCTTACTTTGTCAGCAAACTGCCTAAGCACGAGATTGGTCAGATAGCAGTGAACGCCATGCGTCGTTTTGGCGTGAACACAGATTTTATTGCTCGTGGAGGTGATCGTGTGGGTCTTTACTATGCAGAGACTGGTGCATCCATGCGTCCGTCGAAAGTTATCTATGACCGTGCTCACTCAGCTATCGCAGAAGCAAAACCCGAAGATTTCGACTTCGACAAGATATTCGAGGGAGCTGATTGGTTCCATTGGAGTGGCATCACCCCAGCCATCAGCGATGCCAGTGCAGAATGTCTGCGTCAGGCATGTATAGCTGCCAAGCGTCATGGTGTGACTATCAGTTGCGACCTCAACTTCCGCAAGAAATTGTGGACTTCAGATAAAGCCATTTCCGTCATGCGTCCGTTGATGCAATATGTCGATGTATGTATCGGAAATGAAGAAGATGCTGAGCTTTGTCTTGGTTTCAAGCCCGATGCAGATGTAGAAGGTGGAAAGACCGATGCTGCTGGCTACGAGGGCATCTTCCGTCAGATGAAGGAGGAGTTTGGTTTCAAGTATGTTGTCAGCACCCTACGTGAGAGTTTCAGTGCTACCCACAACGGATGGAAAGCCCTTATCTATGATGGTAAGGAATTCTATCAGTCGAAACGTTACGACATCAACCCTATCATCGATCGTGTAGGTGGTGGTGACTCATTCTCAGGTGGACTCATCCACGGTTTGCTCACCAAACCCACTCAAGGTGAGGCGCTTGAATTCGCAGTTGCAGCCTCTGCATTGAAGCATACCATTCCTGGCGACTTCAACCACGTTTCTGTTGAAGAGGTTGAAGCACTTGCAGGTGGAAACGCAAGCGGAAGAGTACAGAGGTGATGATGATAGTTTTATAGGGAGTTATCGCTACGCTCGAAGTTATCGAAGTTATCGCTACGCTCGGAGTTATTGCCTTCAGCTCGACAAATGGCTGCTGATGATTACATCCTCTAGTAATGTCGGAGCGAAGAGTGCAACTCAAGCGGTAACTTCGAGGCCGTAAGGCCGCTAACTTCACTAACTCCGTTAACTCCTTTAAATCAATTATTTATGGTCAATAAGAAACATACCCGTTACGCCTCTTTTTTGTCCGATATCACACTTCTGATTCAGGATGAGCACGATGAGATTAGTGTGCTTGCCAATGTTTCTGCAGCCCTAAAAGAAACATTTGATTTCTTCTGGGTAGGTTTCTATCTGGTGAAGGAAAAAGAGGGTAGTGCACCTCAGTTATATCTAGGGCCTTTCCAAGGTCCCACTGCCTGTTACCGTATTGGTTTCGGACGTGGTGTGTGCGGTTCGGCTTGGCAACAGCGTCAAACACTTGTCGTACCCGATGTGGAGGAATTCCCAGACCACATCGCCTGTAGCAGTCTCTCTCGTTCGGAGATAGTTGTCCCAATCTTCAATAATGCAAATGATGTGGTAGGTGTGCTCGATATCGATAGCACAGAACTGAGTACCTTTGACGACATCGATCGTCGGTATCTTGAACAACTCTGCCAGCTCCTTACTAACAATCTTTTCTAAAACTCCTGCGGAACTATTGTTCTCGATGTATCAACTGTCCGATGAACCTTGTGAACAAGCTCCCGGTTTCATCTGCCATTTGCTTCATCCATCCCCTTGGGATTACGACCTTGCGAAGAAAAAAATTGACCCCCTCTAACTCCCCCTCTATGGGGAGGATATTTCATTTTGTTTATTTTTTCTTTGAAGTGTTTCTAAGCCGAACAGGCTGTTGGCAATTTGACAGAAAGAGAAGCGAAGTTCACTTCGGGTTCTCTGAATGACAAAGTGATAACGAATGTGGAAACCACATAGAAACACAGAAAAGTTTTTTATTTAAAAAACGTTAAACCTATTTTGTTTTCGTAGGTCTAACAAATGTTATCGTAGAATACCTAAACAACTGTACAATTGTTTAATAACAACTTATTATGAAAAAATTATTATTACCTCTACTGCTCTTGGCAGCAGTGTCTGCAAATGCTGCAGAAAATCCTGTGT
>CADBSN010000232.1 GCA_902797255.1 uncultured Bacteroidales bacterium
AACGACTCCATAGAACTGCCACTGCATAGGCAAGTGAGAACCTTGTAGTATCATCCAAAGGAAGATGATGAGTATGTTTATGATGATTTCCAATAGCGCCGTTTCCAAGTGATGAAAGCCATAGTCGATGAAGGCATGGTGGAGGTGGCTCTTGTCTGGGCGGAAAATCGATTGCCCACGCATCATACGTTGAATCATCACCCTAAGGGTGTCGAATACAGGTATGGCTAGCACTGCAACGACAAAGGCAATGAGACAAATACCTTCTTGATCGTAACGTCGTGCTGACAAAGAACCATTGGTAAGAATGGCCATCACAAAGTCACAGATAGAAATGCCGAGCATCATGGTACCAGCATCACCAATGAACATCTTCGACCTGCGGCTGAACACGTTCATGATGAAGAAAGGAATGAGACTACCTACGATGGTCATGCCAAAGGCGGCACGGACAAAGTCGTGCGACATGAAAAGCTGCCATGAGAAGAAAGTCATAATCATGATGCAAAGGCCCGAAGACAAGCCATCAATGCCGTCAACCATATTGATGGCGTTGATGATACCGACACCGGCAATGACTGTCAGTGGCCATGCTATCCAAGGTGATATCTCATGTATGCCCCATAGCCCATGGAAATCATTGATGGGGCTGTCTGTGGCAATGGCTAGCAATGTCACTATTATTGACTCTATTATAAATTTTGTATAGGGTGACAAGTCCTTAATGTCATCCCATGCTCCTACAATCAGCATGACCAGCGTGGCTACCATTAAGGGCAATATGGGTGTACAATCATGAACAAACCAATAGGATTGCAAACCGATAATAGAACCCAAGAAAACTACGAAGCCACCCATTATAGGTATGGGGACCCTCTGAAGTTTCCGTGCTTCAGGATTGTCATAGATGTTAAACTTTCTTGCAAGCTTCAGTACAGGTTTATATGATAGTGATGCCACCAGAAGTGATACTATAAAAACGATTCCTACTGGATAAATGTCATGCATAATTCTTATACTCTAAAATCTTTCCTAAGTACCTTAATGATAGTTTAAGATATTGTTGCGAATTCTATTTTTTTCTGAACTTTCATAGACGCTCTTTCATAATCGCTATGTGCAAAAAATACTGGAAATTGATGAATTTCCTATTCGCAGAGTTGCGAAATCCTTCGCTATGTACTCCGTCTTGGTTCTTTCAATAGAAATCAAGCTAAGAAGATTGCTCAAAATTTGCAGTAATTTTTGAAGAGATATCGAAGAGCTCATACTCATACGTTTAGTCTTGTTTGTATGGCCGTTTTGTTTGCCCAATTTACTGTAAGCCTAATAGGCCTATCAATTAAACGTACAAAGATACATCATTTCCTTGACATGGCCAAACAATTGGACAAATATCAATCTATTCACATGCTATGGGCATCTTTCGATGGTTATTGTTTGTTTATATGTTTGGCTTTTAGTGGAAGAACATATAACTAATTAGAATAGCTGCAATGATACCTGCAAAGTCTGCAATCAGTCCGCAAACAACAGCATGACGTGTTTTGCGGATGCAGACGCTTCCGAAGTAGACAGCAAGGATGTAGAAGGTGGTGTCTGTACTACCTTGGAATACACACGATAGTCGTCCTACGAACGAATCGGCCCCGAAGTTGGTCATAGCGTCAACCATCATACCTCTTGCTCCACTGCCGCTTAGTGGTTTCATTAGGGCAGTTGGTAGTGCTGCCACAAAGTCTGTATCAAAGCCACATAGTCCTACAAACCATGTAATGCCGTCGATGAGAAAATCCATTGCTCCTGATGCACGGAAAACGGCTATTCCTACGAGGATGGCAATCAAGTAAGGTATGATTTTTACGGCAGTTTGAAATCCGTCCTTTGCTCCCTCAATAAACGCATCGTATACACTTATCTTCTTCAGTACCCCCGACATGATAAACATGATAATGATGGTAAAGAGTAGGATATTAGCAAAGAGTGTGGATACTATGCTCATGGTGTCAGACGACATTTTGCTGAAACCCCAGATTACTCCTGCTACAAATACGCAGAGACTGCCCAAAAAGAGCAATAGGGTTTTGTTGAATAAGTTGATATGCTGGAATAGACTTGTTACGACAAGGCCGCTGATGGTACTGAAGAACGTAGCTAGAAGAATAGGTACGAATACATCAGTAGGTTGGGCAGCACCAAGTTGAGCACGGAACACCAGCACACTGACGGGAATGATGGTCAGTCCTGAGGTATTGAGAACTAGGAACATAATCATGGGATTCGAGGCGGTGTCTTTCTTCGGGTTAATTTCCTGTAGTTCTTCCATCGCTTTCAATCCCATTGGAGTAGCTGCATTGTCAAGTCCAAGTAAGTTGGCAGATATATTCATGAACATCGTTCCCATCACAGGATGTCCTTTGGGGATGTCAGGAAAAATCTTTGTCAATACGGGTGATAGCAAACGCGCAAAAAGCCGGATCAGTCCCCCTTGTTCACCGATTTTCATGATTCCCATCCATAAAGAGAGAACACCCGTCAGTCCAATGGAAATTTCGAATGCGGTCTTTGCTGAGTCGAAAGTTGAATTCATCAATTCGGGAAATACTTCTGTGTTACCAAAGAATATCAGACGTATGAGTGAAACGATGAAGGCAATAAAGAAAAATGCAATCCAAATGTAATTGAGTGCCATGAGTGAAAAATGTTAAAAAATGCATTAATTATTTATTTACAGTTGCAAAGATACGAAAAAAAAGAAAAGTGAAAAGTGAAAAGTGAAAAATCCATATAAAAATGATAAATGGTAAATTGTAAATGCTATTTATTTTGTAACTTTGTACCGATTTATGTACATATCATAAAAAAGGAGGAGCAAGAGCCGATGCGCATCATTAAAAAACTGGATCAATACATCTTTAAGAACTTCATCAGTCTGTTTGCAGGAACGTTTTGCATCAGTCTGTTTGCTGTTATGATGCAGTTCTTGTGGAAATACGTAGATGAATTGGTGGGTAAGGGACTCGGCATGGAGGTCATTGCAAAGTTTTTCTTTTATGCTGCCGAGACATTGGTGCCGACTGCACTTCCTTTGGCTGTGTTACTTGCATCACTCATAGCATTTGGCAATTTGGGTGAACGATTGGAGTTATTGTCTATCAAAGCTGCAGGTATTAGCTTATTTCGTTCTTTCTATTCGTTGATAGTTTTTGTTGTAATATTGGCTGGCATCTCTCTATATTTTCAGGATGTAGTGGGACCGCAAGCTCAAAAGAATCTGTTACAGTTACGCTATTCGATGGCACAGAAGTCACCGGAATTAGAAATCCCCGAAGGTGTGTTCTACGATGGGATTGATGGCATTAACCTTTATGTGAAGCAGAAAGACGAGGTGACGGGAATGCTGCATGACGTGGTCATCTACAATATGCGTGATGGGGTAGATAATGTACATATCATCTTGTCCGACTCTGCCCGATTGGAGACCAGTAGCGATAAGCAGTTCCTGCTATTACACTTGTACAGCGGTGAACAATTCGAGAACTTGCCAGGTGGAATGCTCAATACTCAGTTTGCGCCATACCGGCGTGAGACTTTCGTACAGAAACATTTCCTCATCGACTTCGATATGAACTTGAACCTGATTGATGCGGATGTTGTCACATATTCAGAGAAGACCAAGAACCTGTCGAAACTATTAGTAGATATTGACTCATTACAGCTTTCGGCTGACAGTTTAGGACACTCCTACTATAACGAGATGCTGGATGGTGCGTTGTATGTCTATGACCCCAATCGGACCGTCAGCGATACGATGCGATTGAAGGAGATACAGGATGATTTGGCAAAAACAGAAACGCCGATATTCGACTCAGTGTTTGTGAAAATGAAACCATCGGAGCAGCAGAGTGCGGTGAGATGGGCATTGAATCGTGTTGAGCAGCAGCAGATGGGAATGGATTTCAAGCAAGATATCATGGACCGCCAGGATCGTGCCATCCGAAAACATTGGATTTCGTTCTGGCAGAAAATTATGATGTCGTTGACTTGTATCCTTTTCTTCTTCGTGGGTGCACCTTTGGGTGCTATCATCAGGAAGGGAGGTCTAGGGCTTCCGGTTGTAGTAGCTGTTATCATATTCATCATCTACTATATTGTAGATACGGGTGCGACTAACACGGCATTGGAAGGTGGCATACCTGCTTGGTTGGGCCCATGTGTAAGTATGATTGTGTTGACACCGGTGGGTATCTTCTTCACAGTGAAGGCAAATAATGACTCTGTTGTCTTTAATATAGACTCCTATAAAGCCTTTTTCCGCAAGCTGTTGGGAATTCGTACGAAGCGACATCTTGTCAGAAAAGAGGTCATCATCAATGATCCTGATTACCCGGTATTGGCAGAACGGTTACAGGTTTTGTCACATGAGTGCAAGGTCTATCGGAAGGGTGTAAGACGATTGTTGTTGATTCAGCTGCTGATTCATGTAATCAGAAACCGACGAGATGATAAACTGCAATGGATAGCAAACGAACTGGAGGCTTGTGTGGAGGAGTTGTCGAATGCAAAGAACCGTGAAGTTTTCTACTATTTGAACCGTTTGCCAATCATTAGGACGGAGCCACGATTTTATAACCGGTTGAGGAAAGACCTTAAAGCCGTGATAGAAGCTAGTGAACAATTAATACAGACGATAAATGGATACAAAAAAAATATTTAGCACTATTGAAGAGGCAATTGCCGATTTCCGTCAAGGAAAGTTCGTAATTGTGGTGGATGATGAAGATCGCGAGAACGAAGGTGATTTCATCACTCCTGCCGAGATGATTACCCCAGAGAAAGTGAATTTCATGCTGAGGGAGGGCCGTGGCGTACTTTGCGCTCCTATCACAATCACTCGTGCGAAGGAATTGGGTTTACAGCATCAGGTTGATAACAACACCTCTGTGCTTGGCACACCATTTACGGTAACAGTCGACAAACTCGAAGGATGTACCACGGGTGTTTCTGCAGCCGACCGAGCTGCTACCATTCAGGCATTGGCAGATCCTGATTCAAAACCTGAGACTTTCGGACGCCCCGGACACATCAATCCTTTGTATGCTCAGGATAATGGCGTGTTGCGTCGTGCCGGCCATACAGAGGCTGCAGTCGATCTTGCACGGATGGCAGGACTTCATCCGGCAGCTGCTTTGATTGAAATACTGAATCCTGACGGCACGATGGCCAGAATGCCACAACTCATTGAGAAAGCGCAAGAGTTTGGTATGAAACTCATTCAAATCAAGGACCTCATTGCTTACCGACTTCAGCAGGAATCGTTGGTTGAGAAAGGGGTGGAGGCTGATATGCCGACCCAATATGGTCATTTCCGCATCATTCCGTTCCGTCAACGAAGCAATGGATTGGAGCATGTAGCATTGATTAAAGGTGAATGGAAAAAGGACGAGCCTGTGTTAGTGCGAATGCATTCCTCATGTGCCACTGGTGACATCTTCGGCAGTATGCGTTGCGATTGTGGCGAGCAGCTGCATCGGTCTATGCAACTCATCGAAAAGGAAGGTAAGGGTTGTGTCGTTTATCTGCTGCAAGAAGGACGTGGTATTGGCTTGATGAATAAGATAGCGGCTTATAAACTTCAGGAACAAGGTTTTGATACTGTCGATGCCAATATTCATCTTGGCTTTGATCCTGATTTGCGTGACTATGGCGTTGGTGCTCAGATTCTTCGCGATTTGGGTGTGACCAAAATACGTTTGATTACCAATAATCCGGTGAAACGCGTGGGATTGGAAGGTTACGGACTTGAGATTGTAGAGAATGTACCGATTGAGATCACCCCCAACGAATACAATGAGTACTATCTGCGTACCAAGAAGGAGCGGATGGGGCATCTGTTGCATTTCTAAGAGGTTAGAGGTTAAAATAGAGGTAAGAAAAGTGATAAAAATTAAAAAGTATATAAGACTATGGAACTATCAGAAAGACTTCAGAGGCTACAACCCTCAGCAACGCTGGCAATGTCACAGCGGAGTAGTGAACTCAAGGCACAAGGTGTTGATGTGATTAACATGAGTGTCGGTGAACCCGATTTTAATACGCCAGACCATATCAAGGAAGCTGCAAAGAAAGCAATTGACGAGAACTGGTCGCGTTACAGCCCTGTTCCTGGCTATCCTGAACTGAAGAACGCCATTGTAGCAAAATTGAAAAATGAGAATGGATTGGATTACAAGCCTTCGCAGATTCTTTGTTCAAATGGTGCAAAGCAATCGGTATGTAATGCAATAATGGCTCTTGTGAATGCTGGAGACGAAGTCATTATCCCCGCACCTTATTGGGTGAGCTACCCACAGATGGTACTTCTTGCTGAAGGAACACCTGTCTTTGTCGAGGCAAAGATTGAGCAAGATTTCAAGATTACCCCTGAGCAGTTGGAGGCTGTCATCACACCTAAGACCAAGGCGCTGATTCTCTGTTCTCCAAGCAATCCTACGGGTTCTGTATACAGTCTTCAGGAGTTGGAGGCTTTAAAGAATGTGTTGTTGAAATATCCTCAGGTCATCGTTATTGCCGACGAGATTTACGAGCATATCAATTATATAGGTCAGCATGCCTCGATGGCTTCGTTCCCTGAAATCAAGGAACGGGTGGTCATCATCAATGGTGTCAGCAAAGCCTATGCGATGACAGGGTGGCGTATTGGTTTCATCGCTGCTCCTGATTGGATTGTGAAGGGTTGCAACAAGCTGCAGGGACAATATACCAGCGGTCCGTGTAGTGTCAGCCAGAAGGCTGCTGAGGCTGCTTACACAGGTAGTCAGCAATGTGTTGAGGATATGCGTCAGGCATTCGAACGCAGAAAGAATCTGATTGTACGTCTTGCCAAAGAGATTCCTGGTCTTGAGGTGAACGATCCGCAGGGCGCCTTCTATCTCTTCCCTAAGTGCTCGTCTTATTTCGGAAAATCCGATGGCGAACATGTCATCAACAACTCAACCGACTTTGCGATGTATCTGCTCGAGGT
>CADBSN010000233.1 GCA_902797255.1 uncultured Bacteroidales bacterium
TCGGGTGATACCTCAATGAGTACTCTTCCTGTTGCTTTGTCGATACCTTTCTCGTCAGCACCCTCGCCAACAAATTCCAGTTCGATACCTACATGCTTAAAGGCATAATAGCAGAACTCACGAACGGAGTGTTGCACACCGGTAGCAATGACAAAGTCTTCCGGTTTCTCCTGTTGCAGGATGAGCCACATACACTCCACATAATCCTTGGCATAGCCCCAGTCGCGGAGTGAACCGAGATTACCAAGGTAGAGTTTGTCCTGCTTGCCTTGCTTGATACGAGCAGCTGCCAGCGTAATCTTACGGGTTACGAAGGTCTCGCCACGACGCTCAGACTCGTGGTTGAACAGAATACCTGAGCAGCAGTACATATCGTAAGCCTCGCGATACTCCTTCACAATCCAGAAACCATACTGCTTAGCAACAGCATACGGAGAATAGGGGTGGAATGGCGTGTTCTCATTCTGAGGAACCTCCTCTACCTTACCATACAACTCAGAGGTAGAAGCCTGATAGATACGGCAAGTATCGGCCATACCCAACTGTCGCACAGCCTCTAGGATGCGCAATACACCTACAGCGTCCACATCGGCAGTGAACTCAGGTGAATCGAAACTTACCTGCACATGGCTTTGTGCTGCCAGGTTGTAAATCTCATCAGGACGTACCTTTCCAATCACGCCCAGCACGCTCATGGAGTCACCCAAATCAGCATAGTGCAGATGGAAATGAGGTGTACCCTCTAAGTGTGCTATACGCTCACGGAAATCCACAGAACTTCTACGAATTGTTCCATGGACATCATAGCCCTTTGCAATCAGGAATTCGGCCAGGTAGCTACCGTCCTGACCTGTCACACCGGTAATCAGCGCTCTTTTCATGGTTTTGTCAATTGTAAGCTTTTCGCCCAATGCTGATTCCAACAATTCTACAGAGCTGTCTGAAATACCTACTTTACCTGCCAACCATCTGGAAATAACTGTCTCGTCTTTTCCTATCATGTTAGCTAGTTCCCTTTGACTGATACCTCGACGATTCATAATCGCCTTAAGTTTCTTAATGATACTCTCGTCTTTCATACTTTATGATTGTTTACGTTGATTTCGGGTGCAAAGGTACAACAATTATTTAAAACTTGACGTTGTTTTGTCAAATATTTTGATTGCTTGACAAATTTTGTGTCAAACACATACTTTTTTGCTCTTTTATTCTTTGGTTTTAAATAAAATTCGTACCTTTGCGTGTCAAATTAATGTAGAAACAATGAATCAAAGTACCAATCATCTTTATCCGATGCTGTTCCGACAGAACCGCAAGACTTTGGTGTGGGGAACAGAAGATTGGACAGTAAGTGCGGTAGCAGGTAGTGAATCGATTGTGGAGAACGGCCTTTGGACAGACCGTGCCCTTCCTGAGGTTGTCAGTCAGTATCCACAGGAAATATTAGGTAAGCAGGTTGCGCTTCAATACCACAACCAGTTACCACTGCTGACCAAGATTATTGACGCGCATCTTGATCTCAGTATTCAGGTGCATCCAAACGACGAGATGGCACAGCGTGAACATAATAAGATGGGAAAGAGCGAGATGTGGTATGTACTTGATGCTGCCCCCCTCTCTTATCTGTATGCGGGATTCAAGGTGAAGGTGACGCCAGAGGAGTATAAGCAACGTGTGGCCGATGGAACGATTACTGAAGTGTTGGCTCGTCACGAAGTGCATGCTGGCGATATTTTCTATCTTCCTGCCGGACGGGTTCATGCCATTTGTGGTGGTATCAAGTTGGCAGAGGTGCAGCAGTCGAGCGATGTCACCTATCGTATTTACGACTACAACCGTCCAGGATTGGATGGACGTCCACGCGAGCTACACACAGAGTTGGCTGCCAAGGCAATCGACTATGAAGTCTATCCAGAGTATCGTACAGAGCATCAGGAAACGATGGACGATCGAGATAAATGTCTCGACACACCTTATTTTAGTATACGCATAATAGAGGCTTCGCAACCTTTTCATCGTAATGTGGTGAAATACGATTCCTTCTTTATCTTGATGAACTTACGAGGCAACTCAATCATTCGTATCCGCAGCACGAAAGAAGAGGTACTGTTGCCAGAAGGAGCATCGTGTCTTATTCCTGCAGCGATTGCCGACTATGATATCATTCCCGAGCATGATACGACCAAAGTTCTTGAGGCATTTATCAATAACAGGAAGTCCCTTAAGAGTATCATATCCGACTTCTTACACTGGACGTAAAAAATTGATAATGGATAATTGATAATTGACAATTGATAGGGATTGAATATCCCTAGCCCTGCCACGGGCAGTCTTACAAATAAAAAGAGTCTCGAAGATTGAAAACACGCTTTCATCGTTCGAAACTCTTTTTCTTTGTGATTCGGTTGGGATTCGAACCCAAGACCCACAGCTTAGAAGGCTGTTGCTCTATCCAGCTGAGCTACCGAACCATCCATATTTGAAAATCGGCTGCAAAGTTACAAAATAATTGACAATTGACAATTGATAATTGAAAATTATTTGCAAAAAGAGGCGTTATTTATCATCGACAATGCCAATTATCAATCCCCACTTTCTATTTTCTTTCCAACGCGACCACATTCTCCACATGTTGGGTATGAGGGAACATGTCGACAGGTTGTACTTTGACTACTTTGTATTTTACATCCAGCAGTTGAAGGTCACGTGCTTGGGTTGCAGGGTTACAGCTGACATAAACAATTCGCTTGGGTTCTGCAAAGAGGATGGTGTCAATCACATCCTGATGCATTCCTGCACGTGGAGGGTCGGTGATAATCACATCCGGGCGACCATATTGGTTGATGAAGTCACGGTTGAGGATATCCTTCATGTCGCCAGCAAAAAACAGGGTATTGTCTATGTGGTTGATTTGTGAATTGACCTTAGCGTCCTCAATAGCCTCAGGGACGTATTCAATGCCAATCACTTGTCGCGCTTGTTTGCTGACGAAGTTTGCGATTGTTCCTGTACCAGTATAGAGGTCATATACCAATTCGTTACCGCTCAGCTCTGCGAAGTCGCGTGCCACCTTGTAGAGGTTATATGCTTGTTCGGTATTGGTCTAGTAGAAACTCTTCGGACCCACTTTGAACTTCAGGCCTTCCATTTCTTCAAAGATGTGATCTGTACCTTTAAAACAGATGATTTCCTGATCGCCGAACGTGTCGTTGCATTTGTGATTGTCCACATAAAGCAGTGAGGTGATGGCAGGGAACTGGTCTGCAACATGTTGCATAAGGCTCATCGCTTCCTGGCGTTCGTCGTTGTTCTCGATACGGAACTGAATCAGCACCATCAGCTCGCCTGTGTTGCTGTTTCTGACCATCATGCTGCGCATCAATCCTGCGTTCTGACGAAGGTCGTAGAAGGTAAGGTTGTGTTCTATGGCATAGTCACGAATGTAGTTGCGGATATCGTTCGTGATGTCATCCATCAGCCAGCATTTCTTGATGTCGAGAATCTTGTCGAAGGCACCTGTGATATGGAATCCTAGCGCATTTCGTTCCGTAATCACATTCTCTCCGTCCTGAATCTCAGTTTCCGTCATCCATCTGCGGTTTGAGAATCCGAATTCCAGCTTGTTGCGATAGGCGTATTGCTGTTCACTTCCCAGAATGGGTGAGATTTCCGGCAGTTCAATCTTTCCAATACGTGTGAGATTGTCCACAATCTGCTGCTGTTTCCATCGTAGCTGCTCTTCGTATTTCAAGCATTGCCATTTACATCCTCCGCACACTCCGAAATGCTCACAGCGTGGGGTGGCTCTGTCTTGTGAGTATTCGTGAAACTTGATAGCGACAGCCTCCATGAAACTGTGTTTTTTCTTCTTCACCTGTAAATCAACCACATCGCCAGGCACCACGAAGGGTACGAACACCACTTTGTCATCTACACGGGCAAGTGCTTTCCCTTCAGCGGCTACAGTTGTGATGCTGACTTTCTCCAGAATTGGTAGTTTTTTCTTATTTCTGCTCATAATCTTCAATTTGCCTGCAAAGTTACGAAATAATTGACAATTGGTAATTGATAATTGATAATAAATTTGTAATTTTGTATTCCAAAATCATAAAACGAGGTATTATGAAAGCAATCAACAACGTGAGATGGGGTGTGATAGGATGTGGCGAGGCCACAGAAACGAAGAGTGGACCGGCACTTCAATGTGTAGAGGGTTCAATGATTGCTGCTGTGATGAGTCGCGATAAGGAAAAGGCTCGTTCCTATGCCCAGCGTCATGGCATTCAGCACTTCTATACCGATCCCAGCGAACTGATCAACGATCGTAACGTCAATGCTGTGTATATTGCCACACCACCTTCGTCACATGCCACCTTTGCCATTATGGCCATGAAAGCAGGAAAACCTGTTTATGTGGAGAAGCCCTTAGCGTCCAGTTACGAAGAATGCCTGCGTGTGAACAGTATTTCCCAGCAGACAGGCGTTCCTTGTTATGTTGCTTACTACCGTCGTTTCCTTCCATACTTTCAGAAAGTCAAGGACATCTTGGCTCAAGGCACGATAGGGAAGGTGCTCTCAGTCCAAATCCGATTTGCTGTTCCTCCACGCGAACTGGATTACAACAAGAAGAACCTACCTTGGCGACTTCAGCCCGATATCGCCGGTGGTGGTGGCTACTTCTACGATTTGGCCAGTCATCAGCTCGACCTACTCCAACACATGTTAGGAGTCATCATTGAGGCCGAAGGCTATGCAACCAACATGGCAGGACTCTATCGTGTTCAAGATACTTTCAATGCCTGTTTCCGTTTTGCCAACGGCATCACTGGAAGTGGGTCATGGTGCTTTGTGGCACACGATTCGGCCCGTACCGACCGCATTGAGATTGTGGGCGACAAAGGCATGATTTGTTTTTCTGTCTTCGACTATATTCCCGTTGCGCTTCATACCGAAAAGGGTAGGGAAGAGTTTGTCATCCCGAACCCTCAGTATGTGCAGACCCCACTGATTGAGGCCATCGTAGAAGATTTACGTGGAGGAAAACCTTGTGACTGTAATTCTATTAGCGCTACTCCTACCAACTGGGTGATGGATAAGATTCTTGAAAAATTTTAAAGTTGAAAGTTTAAAGTTTATAGTTTATAGTCAGTTTATTAGTTTAAAGTAGAAAAAGTATGGAAGTATTTGGATACCGGAAGTTGATTGCATATCAAAAGGCAAAGGAGATAGTAAAGCATACCTATAAAATGTTGAAGAAGTTTCCTTCAGAGGAACGTTATGCGATGTGTGATCAGCTCAGACGAGCTTCCGTTTCAATCACTTCAAACATCGCAGAAGGTGTGAATCGCTACTCGGTCAAAGACAAAGCCCATTTCATAGAGATGGCCTTTGGCTCGTTGATGGAGGTCTCTTCACAATTTGAAATAGCTGAAGAACTTGGATATATCATGACAGAAGACCGTTTAAGTATGGACGAATTAGTCAAAGATGAAGCTCGATTGTTGTCAGGACTGCAAAAAACTTATAAACCTTCAACTGATTCAACTGACTTTAAACTTTAAACATTAAACTATACACTTTATAATATCAGTCATGCGGAAAACATGTTACATACTGATGATGCTGTTTTCTGTTGCGGTTCAGGCAATAGAAACAGAGGACACGGTGCACATCGATTCGCTGCCGTTAGGTAAGCGACTGCTGAACACCGTGTTCAAAGGAGCTGATGCTGTCACCAATTTCTTCATGGGATGCGACACCAATTATGTAACACCGCAGAAATATGAGTTCACCACACAGGCCGAACTCTCCTATTGGCACGACTTCTACCGCCTCTCCTCCTCTGAGAGCGGCAAGTCCATGACCCTCCAGTCGGGTAACTCCCTCGTGCTTGGAGGCTACATCTATTGGAGTATCTTCGGTTACGGCCACTCCATCAACCTGGGCGACATCGGTAAACCTCAAGGCGAGACCAACGGCACAGGTCACCGCAATGTCTTCGTGCTCAACACAGCACGCATCATAGCCGAGATCTACACCTTCAAGTCCGGAAAGTCCGCACGCTTCACCAGCATCAGCGATGTCGATCTTGAAGGGCAGGACCGCACCTTCACAGGACTCAGCTCCAAGTGCTTTGGCATCGATGCCCAGTACATCTTCAATCATCGTCGTTATTCATGGCCGGCAGCCTTCGGCGAAAATGCCGTGCAGCGCAAGAGTCAAGGCTCGTGGAAACTCGGCTTCTCCTACAATCATGTGACCGTCACCTTCAACCGCAACGAACTGTCGCCATATATTGCAGAGCGTATCGATACCACGCTCTTGTTCAATAAGGTCAGCTATAAGGACTATGCCATCAGCATCGGCTACGGCTACAACTGGGCTTTCCGAAAGAACTGTATTCTGGCCGTTTCCGTACTCCCGTCGATAGGCTATCGACAATCCGACATCACCGAGCACAACCTCGACAAAGCCGTCCTTCGCAACATCAGCACCGATGTCTTCTTCCGCACCAGCCTCTTCTGGAACAACACCAAGTACTTCACTGGCTTTGTGGTCGACCTCCACACCTATGCCTATCGCGAACGCAAGTTCAGCCTCACCAATGCTTACGGAACCGTGAAATACATCCTCGGCTTCGATTTCCTGAAGAAAAAACAATACAAGGGAAAATAATCTTTTTTTGACAAAAACCTTAAAAACCCTTTCTTCGGTCTTGCCGCTCTTTCGAGCTCTTGTGTAAAGTGTTATGTTCTTGTCTTTAAGAGCGAGCTCTTACGCCAAGTCCACACCACTTTCCACATCCACTAACGTGGTTCCAAGACCTTGAAAGCAAAAACACCGGCTTTTTAAGCCTAAAAAAGGGGCTGTTCATCCTCATAGTCCCCTCATACTATCCTCATAGCACTCTCATAGGATCCTCATAACACTCTCAATGCATCCTCATAAGATCCCTATACATCCCTCATACACTGGTCCGTTACTTGACCGCTATTTGTCCGATACTTGTCCGATAAATTATCGGACAAGTATCGGACAAGTAACGTACCTCTATCTGACAAAAGATTGAGCACTCTTTGAGGATTAAGTGCGATACCATTGAGCATTCTTTGAAGATTGTATGACAATTGTATGAGGATTGTATGACAATTGTATGAGGATTGCTTTATGGGGAGAATAAAAGAGACCCCCACCAAACCTCCCCGAGGGGAGGAGATAAAGTTTAAAGTTCAATCTTTTTTAGGACCAAAGGTCCGGTGTTTTTTCTCACGAAGTAGGTGAAGGCTCTGAAAAGAGACAAAGATGAGAGGTGGCTATTTAATCTGGGAGCGTGCTCACGAGAAAAAATAGATACCTCTCATCTTGGAAGGACATTAAGTCCGACACATACTGAAGTGAGGGTTTTTACGGTTTTTGTCGTCAAACCCTAAACACAGGAATCACCAAACGTCTTGTTCGTCGTTTACTTGGTACTCTTCATTTTCACTACGACGATACATGTATAGTTGTTCTTGGCCACTGGTGCACATGATGACTCTCGGTTGAATGTCGACAACCTGCATTGTAGGTTTACTATATGTCTTTTTCATATTCATATCTTTTTGGGACCACCCCCCTTTTTCTCCCCTTGACCCCCTCTAACTCCCCGAGGGGAGCTTTATAACTCCCTCCCTCGGGAGGGCTGGGGAGGGGTTATTTCTAGAGGGGTCTGTAGAGGGGGTGGGTCTGTTATTATTTAATCACTACTTTCTTACCGTTCACGATATATACGCCCTTAGGCAATTGACCATTTATGGATTGACCATCGGCAACTTTGCGGCCCTGGAGGTCGTAGATAGAATTGTCCATTGTCCATTGTCCATTGTCAATTGGATTGATTCCTGCTGTCTCGTCGATGACGATGTTGAAGCTGCGGGCTTCAGTCGTCTCGTCGATTTTCAAGAATGCCTTGTGTGCTGGCAGATATTCTGCGGTGTATTCGAAGAATCCGAAGTTGCCGTTCTTCTTGCTCAGCACGAAGTAGGTATAACCGGCAGTCTTAGGCGTTGACACATCCACACCGTGCAGTTCGTTGTTGCTGTAGTTGCCTGTAGCTTCAGCTGTAGTCCGAGTCAGTGCGAAGGTTGATGCCGTAGCCTTCAGGATGACGGCTTGTTTCTTCGGGATGATGCCGCCCTCGACAGGGGTCAGTATCACATTGTCGCCACTGACTGCGGCGGTATAGATGGTGACACCTTCTGGGACGCTATAGCTGCTTACACCGTTGTAGAA
>CADBSN010000234.1 GCA_902797255.1 uncultured Bacteroidales bacterium
GATGGTAACTTCGGAGCAACGGCAGGTATCGCTGAGATGTTGATTCAGAGCCATGATGGAGCCCTCCATCTTCTGCCTGCACTTCCCGATGCATGGAGTGAGGGTAGTGTAAAGGGCCTTAAAGCACGTGGCGGCTATGAAGTCAGCATCAGCTGGAAGGACGGAAAACTGCTGAACGCAACTATTCTGCCTAAGTATTCAGGCGTCCTACGCATCCGCACTAAGAGTCAACTGAAGCAAGGTACTCAGGTGAAGCAGTATCCGGAATATGGAGTGTATGAGTATGAAATCCCTGTCACAGCAGGCAAATTAGTAACTCTCTAACACCCTTATTATACATTATTTATATTATATATTACACAATGGCTGCTCATTATTTAACAAGAAAAGGAGATCATGACGATCTTGATGATAAGACAACCGCCAAACCATTTGCCGAAATGGTGAGCCACGGAAATATGTTCTTTCCCGATCCGGATGGAGAGACCACCAATCTGGTCGATTCGGTAACGAAACACAAGACGGAATAATCATATTGGTATTGGCATCATGCCCATTCAGCCGATTCATTTTCATGAGTGAGTCGGCTGATTTTTTGCGCAAAAAGGACGTTTGATGCCTCTTTTTGATAAAAATTTATTGTTTTTCGATATTTTTTTGCTCTTTTTCTTTGTGGAATGAAATAAAGTAATTACCTTTGCGCCGAAATTATTTATCGTTTAACAATAAATTCTTATTAATTATGAACAAAAAGCTAAAAATTTACAGCACCCTGTTTGTTGTAGCACTCATTCTTTTATTGGTTAATCACACGGTACGTTTCGAAGGGGAGACTTGGTATCAAGGAGACACGGACACATTGATGTTTGTGAATGACGCACCAGAGTTTTATACGAACGACACCACCGTAACGGATGGAGCTGAAAGTGTCAAAACCATTCATCACCCCTTTATGAACTACAAGGTGTATGTGAAACCCAAAATGCCGAGAGACTGTCAGACACTCATCTCAACTGCAAAGTGGGTAAGTCAGGAAAAGCAGGAAATGCAGACATATAGAGTGACGATGCAAAAAGTGAGATTGGAAACACCGATCACAGAGGACAAACTTATCAACTTCCCGATGATTGTCGCCATCCTCTCTGGTGTCTTGACTGCTGTTGTCACCATCTGGATTCTCTGTTTGGTGTTCAAGCTTGTTCGCCGCATCCGTCGTGGAGAGGTATTTGTGACACAGGTATCCAAATATCTTGAGAATACAGGTTACCTCCTTTCTGCCCTCTATCTGATACAATGGATTGGCTCATTCGCCTTAGCTCAGTATTGTATTCACAATATTCAGTTGGCTGACTATTATATTGTCTATGTGAATGATACGAACAGCATGTATATCCTTACGGGTATGGCGTTGATGATTATCTCGCAAATCATCCTTATGGGTAAGGAAATGAAAGAAGAGCAGGAGCTGACCATCTAAACATCAGGCCTTATGAGTATCATTGTAAATGTAGATGTGATGATGGCTAAGCGTAAGATGTCATCACAGGAACTGGCAGAGAAGATAGGTATCACCCAAGCTAATCTATCGATCTTGAAAACAGGTAAGGCTAAAGCTGTTCGCTTCTCGACCCTTGAAGCCATCTGTAAGGCGCTCGATTGCCAACCTGGTGACATCCTCGAGTATCAGGAGGATTAGACGGCCTATTGATAGAATAGAAATTGCTGATTGGTGTATTCCCATTGGACTACATTGAAGCGGATAAGGCGTGCCAAGAGGGTGACGACCTTAGGACGTGGAAGGCGTGAAAGGCGGACGATGTGGTTGAGTGGAAGATGCTGGTCTTGAAGGATGTCGAGAATGGTTTGGACGGAATCGGTATAGGTCAGCATGGTGCCTTGGAGCTTTTGCGACTCGCGCCAGATGGCCAGATGTACAGGTGAAGCAACGATATTTTCGTCAGCAATTCGGATATAGGCTCGCTGATGACCTTCTTCATTGAGGGCGCAGATGGGACGGCGGTCGGATGGGGGAACAGTGGCGACAACGATTGTTCGACGATCGACATGATAGGTGTCGAACTGGATACTGGCCTCTGGACGGCAATAGCGGTAGGCAGCTTGGTGCATCATGTAGATTTCTTCCTCAGATCGGACGCCTGACATGTTGCCATCATCGCGCACTCCGATGAGTAAACGGCCTCCGTTGGTATTGGCAAAAGCGGATACGGATTTGGCTAACTTCTGGGCATCGGACACCCGATATTTGAAGTCCTGCTGCTGATGCTCGCCCTCAAGGATGAGGGTCTGAAGATATTGTTTGTCGTCCATGGAAACAAAGGATTAAAGCCAAAAGAGATAGAAAGGAAAACCCACCTGAAAAGGTGGGCTTTTCTGTTAGTATGTATGTGGAATTAGTTCTCGAACATGTAGAGGAAGGTTGCGATGCCTTCGAGTGCTGGCTTACGCTCGCCTTCAATCTCGAGTGTGAACTTAATCTCTACCTTGGCTGTACCGCGGAGGTTCGCGATGTTGTAGAGCATGCATGATAGACGTACACGTTTTCCAACAAGTACAGGAATACCGAACTTCATCTTGTCCATGCCGTAGTTAACCAACATCTTGATGTTGCGGGCCTCGATGACTTGTTGGTAGAGGTAGGGCAGAAGCGAGAGGGTGAGATAGCCATGTGCGATGGTAGAGTGGTAAGGACTCTCGACCTTAGCGCGTTCGGTATCGACATGTATCCATTGGTGGTCGAGTGTTGCGTCTGCAAACATATTGATTCGTTCCTGACTGATTTCAAGCCATTCTGACTGACCTAGTTCTTTGCCCAGATAAGCGGCAAACTCATCGTATGAGTTAATTGTAATCAATGCCATAATATAGTTTTCTTTAATAATTTGGATGCAAAGATACAAAATAATTTATGATACGCAATGCGTATCATAAATTATTTATATATTATTCGGTCACAACGAGCTTGTAACCCTTTCCGTGTACGTTCAGGAGCTCAACATTGGGGTCGGCTTTGAGCAATTTGCGCAACTTGGTGATGTAGACATCCATGGAACGTGCGTTGTAGTAGTTGTTGTCAACCCAGATGGCACGAAGGGCATAGTCGCGTTGCAACAATTCGTTTTGTTTGCTTGCAAGTAGTTTCAGCAAATCGGCTTCCTTGGTGGTGAGTTTTTCGACTATGTTTTCGTAGGTGAGAGTCTGCTTCTTGGAGTCAAAGGAGAACTTTCCAATTTGGAAAATAGATGAATTGGCGTTCTTTTTTCCCTTGACACGGCGCAGAATGGCTTCGATGCGGAATACAACTTCTTCCATTGAGAAGGGTTTGGTGATGTAGTCGTCGGCTCCGAGTTCGAATCCTTGTTTCACATCTTCCTTCATGGTCTTTGCGGTGAGGAACATGAATGGTACGTCAGCATTCATCTCGCGAATCTTGTATGCGAGGGTGAATCCATCCATCTTTGGCATCATCACATCAAGGATGCACAAGTCATATTTGTTATTCTGAAAAGTGTTGAATCCGGCTTCACCATCGACACAGAGGTCTACATTGTAGTTTTTTGCTTCGAGGTATTCGCGGAGCAACATGCCTAAGTTCTCGTCGTCTTCGCATAACATGATGCGAGCATTCTCAATTTTCTCTTCCATAATGGTATTGTTTTAGTGGTTGATAATTATTCTTTTATTTTGGGAGCCTATGAGGCTTTTTTATATGAGTGGCATTTTGATAATGAATTTGGTTCCGATGCCTAGTTCGCTCTCAGCATAGATGGTACCTTTGTGCTCTGTGATGATTTTCTTGACGTAGGCGAGTCCTAAACCAAATCCTTTGACATCATGCAGGTTGCCTGTGTGGACACGGTAGAATTTGTCGAAGATACGTTTGATATCATCCTTCTTAATGCCAATTCCATTGTCTTGGATGGTGATAACGAGTCGATCGTTCTCGTTGCGTGTCGACACCTTAAGTTCGAGTGCTGCGTCTTGTCGACGGTATTTCACAGCATTGTCCATGAGATTGAAGATGACGTTTGTGAAATGCATATCATCAACGTAGATGTCGGGTGAAGATGCACGGAGATCAGAGATGATCTTGCCACCGTTCTTCTCGACCTTCAAAGTGAAGGTGTGGATGACTCCTGCAATGAGTTCATTCGCATCGACCTCGCGCAGGTTGAGTTTAGCCCGCTGGTTCTCGTACATGGAGAGCTGCAGAACCTTCTCTACTTGAAATCGCAGACGCTTTGTTTCGTCATTGATGGTGGTTGAGAGTCGTTTCACCATCTTGTCGGTCTTTGGAACACTGTCATCGGAAAGCATTTGAGCCGCCAATGAGATGCTGGATATCGGGGTCTTGAACTCATGGGTCATGTTGTTGATGAAATCGTTCTTCAACTCGGTCAGTTTCTTCTGACGGAATACCAACACGAGGGTTACAATGAAGGTGATGAGCAGGATGAAGGTGAAAACCAGAGACGGCATGAGGAACCACACTGACTGGGTTACGTACTTGGAGTACATGGGGAAGTGTACCTTCAAGGTACCCATCTTCTGTACAGGGTCGTTCTTGAAAATGGTAGTTGTGAAAGCTTTATCTTCACCTTCTGGATCGTAGTCGGGACAACGCATGATGAGTGTTCCATTGCTGGAGTAGACGGAGAAGTGGTATGTGATGTCGATACCGTTATTGGCCAATTCTGTACGGAGTGTCTGGTCTAGTACATTGATGTCGATACGGTCGCGTAAGGGACGGTCGCTAGCTGTATATAGCATGCTGTAGATGACTTCGTCTATGAGCGCTTTACCGTTGGCGTAGCGGTCTTTCATAATGGACTCCAAGGAACGCGGCTGGTTTTTCTCGTTGGTGCGTTTGGTGAAATACTTATCTGAGAATTTTGTGTTAGCTGTTGTTTCAATGGTCGAGAAGGCACTTCCGTCTTTGGCTGTAATGGTGTGTGTGCGCTGAATGAAAGCTGAGTCAGTAGTTACCATAACAGAATCGGATGCCATCGCTATACCCTCAATGGCATCAGGCCCTTGGTTCAAGTAGCGTGTGGCTTCGTCGAGCTCCAGTTCATGAGCTGTTGCAAGGAGGCTGCGATTGACCGATTCCACAAAGTGAAGACGGCGTAAATCGAGTACTTCTTCGATGTAATATACCTGCAATGCTAACAGGCATATAAACGAAATGCCCATGACTGATGCTAATATGGTGATTGTCGTTTTCTTCATGCGTTCTTGTTTTGTGTTTCAAAGTAACGAATAATAATTTAATTACATTTAAAAGAAACTCCTATATTAATTAAAAAGTATAAAAAAAGAGCCAATGTTTAACATACATTGACTCTTTGGTTTAGAATTTAAGAAGTTATTAGTCTTCTTCTTTCTGTTGAGCTTCGAACTCTTTCATGAGCTGCTGCTGCAGGTCGGTTGGTACAAGTTCGTAGTTAGAGAACTTCATTGAGAATGAAGCGCGTCCACCTGTGAGTGAACTGAGTGTGGTAGAGTAGCTTGCCAATTCCTTCAAAGGAATCTTAGCAACTAACTTGTCATATCCGTTTGCACTTTCACTACCTACAATCATACCACGACGACCTTGGATGTCGCTCATTACATCACCCATCTTGTCGCTTGGAGTGAGTACCTCAACATCGTAGATTGGCTCCAGCAACTTTGGACCTGCATTCTTGAAGGCCTCGCTGAATGCGTTACGTCCTGCAAGCATGAAGGAGAGTTCGTTTGAGTCAACTGGGTGCATCTTGCCATCATAAACGATGACGCGAACATCGCGTGCGTAGCTACCAGTTAATGGTCCTTGCTCAAGACGTCCCATGATACCTTTTTGGATAGCTGGTAGGAAACGAGTATCGATGGCACCTCCGACAACAGAGTTGTAAAAGACGAATTTTCCGCCCCACTCAAGGTCGATTTCTTCCTTACCTTTGATGGTCATCTTGTATTCCTGACCGTTGAATTTATACATCGTTGGTTCTGGCATGCCTTCTGCGTAAGGCTCTACGATAAGGTGTACCTCACCAAATTGACCAGCACCACCTGATTGTTTCTTGTGACGATAGTCGGCACGAGCTGCCTTTGTGATAGTCTCACGATATGGAATCTTCTGCTCTCCATAGTTAATCTTGATTTTTTCGTTGTTCTCAAGACGCCATTTAAGGGTACGGAGGTGGAATTCACCTTGACCCTTAATCAAGGTTTGCTTCAGTTCTTTGCTCTGCTCGATTACCCATGTTGGATCTTCCTGAGCCATCTTTTGGATAGCAGCAATCATTTTTTCTGTATCTGACTCGTTTTCTGCTTTGATTGCACGAATGTACTTAGGCTCTGGGTATTTCACAAGGTCAAACTTCCAATCGCAGTCCTTACCAACTAATGTGTTGCCTGTACGAACGTCCTTCAATTTTGTTGTACATCCTATATCACCTGCTACGAGTTCTTCAACTTTGGTACGGTTAGGTCCTGCACAAACAAACAACTGAGCAAGACGTTCTTTGCTACCACGATCGGAGTTGGTGAGGTCGTCACCTTCGTGAACCTTACCGCTGAGTACTTTGAAGTACTGAACACCACCGATATGTGGCTCGTTGGCAGTCTTGAAGAAATAGAGAGCTGTAGGTCCGTTTACGTCTGGCTTTACAACAGTTCCGTTGGTTGCTTCAACTGCAGGCATTTCGTTAACGAATGGTACAACGTTTCCGAGGAATTCCATCATACGGCGTACACCCATGTCCTTCACTGCACATACACAGAAAACAGGGAAGATGCTACGGCTTGCCAAACCCTTGCGGATTCCTTCGCGGCACTCGTCTTCAGTGAGGCTTTCACTTTCGAAGAACTTCTCCATCAAACTCTCATCGTTTTCTGCTGCAGCTTCAATCAGTTGACGATGAAGCTCTTGAGCCTTATCCATTTCTTCTGCAGGGATGTCTTCGATGGTTGGAGCACCACCTTCTGGCTTCCAAGAGTACTTCTTCATGAGAAGAACGTCAATAAATGCGTTGAAATTAGGGCCTTCGTTCAAAGGATACTGAACCTGAACGACTTTGCTTCCATAGAGATCCTGAAGTTGTTCTATGCAGCTGTGGTAATCACATTTCTCATGATCGAGTTGGTTCACGAGGAAGATACATGGCTTGCCAAGCTTCTCTGTGTAACGGAAGTGGTTTTGTGTGCCCACTTCTACGCCTGCAGCACCGTTAAGGAGCAACACAGCAGTGTCTGTTACAGAGAGGGCTGCCATCGCAGCACCTGCGAAGTCATCTGCTCCCGGACAATCGATAAAGTTGAGTTTCTTACCGTTCCACTCTGTGTGGAATACTGTTGAGAATACGCTATAACCGTATTCCTGTTCTACTGGGAAATAGTCGCTCACGGTGTTCTTCTGAGAGATACGTCCGCGGCGACTGATCGCACCTGCTTCAAATAGTAAGGTCTCGGTCAAGGTAGTCTTACCTGCACCGTCATTACCTAAAATGGTAATGTTCTTGATTTCGTTAGTTGGATAGATTTTCATTTTTGTAAATATTAATATTGTAAGTTATCTTTGATAGGTTTTTTGCTTCTTTTTCGAGTTTGCTCGAAATTTGAGCTGCAAGTTACGGAAAAAAACTGAACTGACATTACTTTTTTTCGAATAATGTCAGTTTTTTATAAATAATCGTGTAGCTTGGCGGTGAAATGTATTGAAATGAAGGTTGAAAAGTGGATATCTTTGCGAAAAAGGTTAGACGAACAATGAAGCGATGATGTCGTTGGAAATATAGATTCCTTTAGGGGTTAGAGACAGGTTCCCATCTGTTATTTTTAACAATCCTATATTTAAATAAGGTGTAGCTGTCGTCATCAAATGATGGTAAAAGTCGTTTCCAAAGTTCATTTTGATGCTGTCTGTATTCAATCCTTTGCTGGTGCGCAGACGTGTCATCACAGTCTCGTTGTATTTTTGGTCATTTGAGAGTGTCTCAATCTCTACACGAGGTTCTCCAAGATGTATGTCATCAATATATTCCTTTAGGTTACTGATGTTGTTTTGTCGGCTTGTTCCGTTATAAGAGTGTGCTCCCGCACCTAATCCGAGATAGTGGGTGTTGTTCCAATAACTGGAGTTGTGCCGCGAATAGTAATTGGGTTGCGCAAAATTGGAAATCTCGTAGTGTTCATATCCTGCATCTTTCAGTCGCTCAGTTAGGGTCTGATACATTGTACGCGATAATTCCTCATCGATTTCTTGTATTTGCTGATGAGTCAGCAGATCATAGAGTTTTGTTCCTTCTTCATACATGAGCGAGTAAGCTGATATATGCTGAACGTTCATTTTGAGCGCTTGTTCGATATCGTGCAGCCAATCCTCAAGGGTTTCGCCAGGAAAGCCGAACATCAGGTCTATACTGATATTGCTAAAGCCATTACCTTGTAACTGTCGGACAGCATCAATGGCCTGCTGTGAGGTGTGGCGGCGATGAATAAATCGTAATATATCGTTGTGAAAGGTTTGGATTCCGAGGCTGACTCGATTGACGTGTAACGAACGGAGAGCTGCAACATATGATTCTGTCACGTCATCGGGATTGATTTCTATGGTTGTTTCGCAGTTCTGGGCAATAGGGTGGTGTGCTTGGATGGTGTCGAGAATACGACCCGTTTGTGAGGGGGTGAGTTGTGATGGGGTACCTCCTCCGAAGTAAATGGAGTGAATTGTGTCTCCATCCAGATACTTATCTGTCAGTTCTATCTCCTTGCATACCGCATTGACATATTGATCACGTAGCTCTAACTGGGTGGTAGAGAAGAAATCGCAGTAGATGCAGCGCGTTTTGCAGAAGGGAATATGGATGTATATGCAGGACATGGAAAGATTGAAGAAATGAAAGATTGAATTAAAAACAGTTCCCTTTATGACGTTTATGAAAAACAAAAAAACCTGTTGACAGAGTCTCCAGGTTTCAATTCTCTCAATTAGGTGTAAACCTAAAAGTGATTCGTTGTGTGTCGTGAATTATTCAGCAACTGAATCAACTGCTGCAGTGTCAGCAAGAACTGAATCTACAACTTCTTCAACTGCCTCGTTTACGAGTGAATCAACTGACTCAGTAGTCTGAGTGTTGTTGTTAACACAAGATGCGAAAGAAACAGCAACAACTGCAACGAATGCAACTAAAAGCTTCTTCATTTTTTTGTAATTTAAACTGTTAAACAATCATTTGCTTTCTAAAACCGGTGCAAAGTTACGATGTTTTTCGATACGTTGTTCTCGCAAATGAAGTTTTTTTTAAATAATTATTACTTTTTTTTAAAAAACAGTACAAAAGATTGCTCTAAAAATGCGATTATGCGTAAAAATGAGCAGAAAAATGCTTGTGATGAATCTTTAGGAAGCGAGGCTTATGTTGTATTCAACGGCCAGTTTTCTTAAGTTGATCAGTGCATAGCGAGTTCTGCCTAATGCCGTGTTGATGCTACAGTTGAGTATCGTGGCAATCTCTTTGAAGCTCATGTCTTGATAGTAACGCAATTTGATAATCTCTTGCTGGTTCTCTGGGAGCATGTTAATAATTCTTTCTACACCATTGAGGTTCTGCGATTTGATCATCTGTGTCTCTACGTTGTCTTCGTCGGCAAGTTTGATGTCGTTAAATAGGTCCACTTCGTTTTCGTCGTTCGAAATGTTTTTCTCGTTCTTTAGATGACGGAAATAGTCAACCAGAATGTTGTGAGTGATACGCATGAGCCAAGCGCTGAACTTTTGTTGCTCAGCATATTTGCCTCCTTTAAGTGTAGCTACTACACGCATGAAAGTATCCTGAAATAAGTCCTCTGCTACTTCAGTGTTGCGAACGATATAATTGATGTATGTAAAAACTTTACTTTCATAACGATCCAACAATACGTTGAATGCTTCATTATTGCCTTCTACATATAATCTTACCAGAGTCTCATCGGTAAGGGTTTTCAAATTATTCATTATGCTCTGTTTTAGGTCAGCCTCACTACACGCATTGTTCAACACTGCATTGACTGACGTTGTTTATTAGCGTAATGTTTCTTCTATAGGCAATACTGTTTTAATTGTTCGTAATATATGAAAGTCTTTAATTTCGTTTGCAAAATAACAGAAGATTTAGCAATTATGCAAGAAAATACTGGAAAAAATGCTTAAATCCTGTGATTTTTAACACATTCTCATCCCGTTTTCGTATTTAAACCCTCGTAAAAAGTCGTTTACAGCCATTCGTTTCTTGCCTGATAATTGTAAAGTCTTGATGTCGATATAACCATCAGAAGTCCTGACTTTGAGGTATTTTTTCCCATCTGTGATGATTGTTCCGATAGGATTTGTGTCATCGGATGTTGATTCCTTTGTTGCTTCGTAAATCTTGATTTCCTGTGTTTTCCCATTGGGAGTATACAATGTGGTCCAAGCTGCAGGGTAGGGGCTGAGGCCTCTAATAAAGTCGTAAATCTGTTTCGTGTTTTTGTTCTGCCAGTCGATTTGACAGGTTTCGCGGAAAATCTTGGGAGCAGGTTTCAACGATAAGCCTTCATACATGGTGTCCTGCTCCACAGGATGGATAGTGCCTGCAAGGATATTATCGACCGTTTCTGTTACTAGTTTGCCTCCAAGCATCATCAGTTTATCGTGAATGATACCAACGTTATCGGTTTCTTCAATCGGTATCCTAACTTGCTGAATTACTTTTCCTGTGTCAATCTCATGTTTAAGGAAGAAGGTAGTGATACCCGTTTCTGTCTCTCCGTTGATGATGGCCCAGTTGAGTGGAGCTGCACCTCGATATTGTGGAAGCAATGATGCGTGGAGGTTGAATGTCCCAAGTCGTGGCATGCTCCATACAACTTCTGGTAGCATTCGAAATGCAACAACGATTTGAAGGTCTGCATTCAGGGATCGTAGTTCTTCGACGAAGGTCGGGTCTTTGAGCATTACTGGCTGTAGCACCTTCAAACCATGTTCTACAGCGTATTGCTTCACAGGGCTTGGTTGGAGCACACTTCCATGTCGTCCAATTGGTTTGTCGGGCATTGTGATGACTCCAACAATATTGTAACCACCCTCTACAAGACTCTTTAGACTCTCGACAGCAAAGTCTGGGGTTCCCATGTATACAATTCTCAAATCTTGTTTGTCCATACTCCTTATTATATTATATAGGTATAGTGATGTTTTATAGGCGTTTATTCGGCAGAGAAGGTCACAAGTACCTCTCTATATGAATTGAACAATCCTGAGCGTGAAACGAAACCAAGGAACTGATGATCTTCGTTAACGACCGGAAGGTTCCATGCTTTTGTTTCGTCGAATTTCTCTGTAGCTATTTTCAGCGTGTCATTCGTGTTTAGAAGTGCTGGTGGGTCTTTCATGAATGAAGTCACGGTGAACTGGTGATACAACTCCGGACGGAAGATGTATTTCCTGACGGAATCAAGGGAGACCACTCCTAAGAATTTTCCATTTCTATCTGTAACAGGGAAGATGTTACGATGTGCTTTTGAGATGACTACTACCATTTGTCCCAGATCCATGTCGGGCGTGAATTGCTTGTAGTCTGTCTCAATCTGTGATTCTAGATTAATAATGGTTAGGATGGCCTTATCCTTATCATGCGTAATTAACTCACCCTTACGAGCCAGTCGCATTGCATAGATGCTGTGAGGTTCGAAGGTGTTGATGGTGAGGAAGGATACCACAGAAACAATCATCAGTGGAACGAACAACCCATATCCTCCTGTCAACTCGGCAATGAGGAAGATTCCTGTCAGAGGGGCGTGCATAACTCCAGACATCAAACCTGCCATACCGTAAAGGGCACAGTTTTTTGATGATAAGAATCCGCTGTTCCCTAAATGTAATCCCAGACTCTGATCCCAAATGTTTGCAAAGATGAAACCTGCAATGCAACCGAGGAACAATGAAGGCGCAAAAACTCCACCACATCCTCCTGCGCCGTTGGTGGCGGTTGTCGCAAATACTTTAAGCAGTAAAACCAGTCCTAGGTAAATCAGCAGGGTGTTACTGCCATAGAACAAGGTGTTATGCATGATGGTATCAGGGTGGGCGTTGTTGATAAGCTGTGAAATCACATCATAACCCTCTCCATACATCGCAGGGAAGAAATAGATGAGCACACCTAGGACGGTAGCGCCTACGAGGAATTTCTTCCATGGTTTGGCTAGTTTGCCAAAGATGCCCTCAAACCAATTCATAGCACGTGTGAAATAGAGGGAAATAAGGCCGCAAAAGACTCCTAAGATGATGCATCCAGGTATGATGTCGATTGTAAATGCTTTCTCGAGGCTGAATGAAAACATCGAATCGGTTCCATAGAGCGCATAAGATACACAAACAGATGTGAGGCAAGTGACAAGAAGTGGTAACAAAGAGGCCATGTTTAGGTCGAGCATCAATACTTCCAACACAAACATCACACCTGCAATCGGAGCCTTGAAGATAGCTGCTACAGCACCTGCAGCACCACATCCAACAAGCAACATCACCGTGTTCAGAGGCAGGTTGAACCGCTTCCCTAAATCTGAACCGAATGCCGAACCTGTCAACACGATTGGGGCCTCGGCTCCTACTGATCCACCAAATCCGATTGTGATTGAGCTGGCAACGATACTGGTCCAACGGTTATGCCCTTTGATACGTGCCCGTTTTCTTGAAATGGCATAAAGAATCTTTGTGACCCCATGACTGATATCATCCTTAACGACGATCCTTACAAACAGGGCAGCAATCAGAATGCCGACCGCCGGGTAAAGCATATACAACCCATTGGTTTCTGACAGGTTAAAATGATTCGTCAGAAGGTGCTTGATTTCCTCCACCAGATA
>CADBSN010000235.1 GCA_902797255.1 uncultured Bacteroidales bacterium
CGAGTAGGCTAGTACCTTCATGCCGAATGCCTGTGCGATTCGTGCGGTAGCCATTCCTGTATTGCCCAATCCTACCACCCCCATCGTCTTGCCAGCCAGTTCGGTATGTGTGAAGTCGTAATAGCAGAAATCCTTGCTGGCCGTCCATCTGCCTTTCGTGTTTTCCTTTGCATAATGGCCTACACGGTTGGTGATGTTCAGAATATGCGCCCATACCATTTGGGCTACGCTATTGGTGCTGTAGGCTGGTATGTTTGTGACCGTGATACTTTGTCGGCTGGCCACTTCGAGGTCAACCACATTATAACCGGTTGCCAATACGCCGATATAGCTGAGGTGGGGTAGGCGGTTCAATATTTCTGCATCGAGTACCACCTTGTTGGTTAGCACTACTTCTGCTCCCTTGCAGCGTTCCACTACTTCGTCGGGCGAGGTGCGTTCATACACCTTTAAGTCGCCCATTTCGTCTAATGGATGCCAACTAAGGTCTCCTGGGTTAACTGTATGTGCGTCAAGAATTACTATTTTCATTTCTGTTTATTTTATTCCTTACTCTGCTTAGGGTTTCGGGTGCCATTCTAAGATAGGAAGCCACATATCTTAGTGGGGTTCTCCTCACGATTTCGCTGTCTTCATGCAGCAAGTCCAGGTAGCGTTCCATCGGGTGTTTGTCCATCCTATGCTGTCTGACAGCCTGTTTTATAATACACCCTTCCAGCATCTTACAGAGGAGCTCATGTATCTCCGGCAGTTTGTTTGCCAGTTCTTTCAGCTCCTGATAATCCATTTCGTAGAGTATGGTTGGCTCTAGGGTCTGTATGCTGAGTTCTGACGGCTGTTGGCTGATGAGGCTCTCCGTACAGATAAGCATTTCACCTTCGTGGCAGATATCCTCCACGATGTCGAGTTCTTCATCAGGTTTGTATTGCCTGATCAGACCCTTCGCCACGAAAGCCAGCGAGTTGGTCCTTTCGCCCACTTCTTGTATGAAAGTCCTATGGCGGAATTTCGTGGGCTGCAACAGGGCAGTGAGTCCACTCAGCGCATCAAAACTGAGTCGCACATCATAGAGTCGTGCTATCTCACGTGCTGCGTCTTTTGAATTGTCGGCTACTAATCTCATTGTGTTTGTGTTATATGTGTTATAGTGGTTAAGGTCGATAGACTAAGGGAGGTTTCTTACCGATTCGGATAGTAGCGTTCTCCGAATATTTTGCTTCCCACTCTCACCATCGTACTTCCTTCCTCAATTGCGATTTGATAATCATCGCTCATACCCATTGAGAGTATGTTGAACATGCTGTCGTTCTGGAAATGGCGGTCTTTCAGTTCGTCCTGCAATACCTTCACTTCGTAGAATTCACGGTGTATCTGTAGCGAGTCATCCGTATTTGTGGCCATACACATCAGCCCCCGAATTTTCACATTATTCAACTCCTTCCATTCGTTCCCGTTCAGTAGCTCTCGCAGTTCGTCGGGCAGGAATCCGAACTTCGTCTCTTCCTTTGCTACATGCACTTGAAGCAGGCAGTCAATCACTCTGTCCACCTTAGCTGCCTGTTTGTTAATCTCTTTCAGCAGTTTCAGCGTGTCTACTGCATGAATCAGCGACACGTAAGGGGCGATATACTTCACTTTGTTCGTCTGCAGATGTCCGATGAAGTGCCACTCGATGTCTTTTGGCAACACCTTCTCTTTCTCGTCCAGTTCCTGCACATGACTCTCTCCGAAGATACGCTGTCCTGCGTCGTATGCCTCTTGCAGCATCTCTACAGGGTGGTATTTCGAAACTGCTACTAGCTGTACGCCCGTACCGTCCAGCTCCGTCAGCAGCTCTCTCAGGTTCTTTTGTATGGCAGTCATCACTCTTCTACGGCAAAGGGGAACACATCCAGCAGGTTCGTCTCCTGAATGGCAGCAATCTCATAGTCGGCCATCGTTCCCTTCATGCCCTCCACGAACCGATCGAGTGCCCCACGGAAGTTCGCAGCTTGCACCAGCATATAGTTGGCGGTTCGTTTCTCTTGTTGGTTTTTTTCGTCGAGGGTGACAAAGTTACATTTCACCTTGTACCATTTATCTGCGCTGTCATCCTCGTTTGTAAACAGTTCGTTGATTTTCGAAGGTGTAATGTTTTTCACAGTCACCATTCCGTTGAAGAAAGGCGACACCTCCTTGATGATACGTGCCTCAGCATCCGTGAACGTCATTGCATCCACCAGATATGACTCTGGTTTGCTCTTTTGTGGACCGTTCTCACCAATTTTCTCACCCTCTACTTTACATTCATACCAATTTGTTCCTAACATATTTCGATCAATTTATTATTTGTGTTCGTTAAAAAATCGTGCAAAATTACACAGATTCTGCGAATCCACCAAAGAGTTTTTCATAAAACAAATAAAAAAACTTTCCGAGTGCTTAAGCGTATATGTTTTTGCCCTTTGCCCGTAGCCTTTAGTCCTTGTTAATAAAACTCAAGCCTTTCCACATGCGTACTTGGCCATCCGAGATAGCCAAAATCGTTTGAGTTCAATATGCCAGACCGATGCAGATTGTTGTGTTTGTCTAATGTTACCATCCCCTTCCATTCTTTAGGCAGTCTCAATGTCCCGATATAGGAGTCTTTGAATTGTCTTCCATATGGAGAATGCAAAGAAGGCGGAAGTTGCAAGGATTTAATATGAGAATGCCCAAATGCAAAGATGCCAATCTCCTGAACACTCTGAGGAATGACGACAGAAGGCAAGTTGCAGTTTGCAAATATGCAAGACACTCTTGTGTCTATGTCAAATGAGTGATTTCCGATGCTTATCAGCCCCTCAGGCAGTTCAAAACATTCTGTCACTCTAACTCCACGCATGAAGTCTGAGACGAATCCTTTCACGCCTTCAGGAACAATGAATGTCCTAATCGACCTTCCTGTGTAATGACTATAGTTGTCCTTCAGCTCCGTCTTTTCTTCGATGAAAGGATTGTTCTCTGCCGGTTCAAAGCATTGAACTATTCCGTTTCCGTCAATAACGAAGGTTCCAGATTCACTATATATTTCTCTTTTTGTTTTCAGGAATAAATTCATAATCAAAACATCTTCAGTGTGGAGACAATCTTCTTGAGTAGTTCATTGATATTTTTAATTAATGTGGTATTCTTTGTTTTGTTTCATGTCTCACTTCTTTAATTGATAACGATAATACTTTTTTGCATTTTGCAAAAGATATAGTCATCGTTGAATACCACATCAACCAACGCTTGTTCTTTGAATACCAATCCGTTTGGATGATATCTGTGTCTCGGATGTCCGATCGGCAAAGCTGCTTAAGGATGCTGCATGTCTAAGGCAAGGCGTAACCCAATATTTTCGGCGCCTAAATTATATTCACAAAACGAACGCTGTGTAATATGGCAAAACTCTGCGGAACAATAATAATCGCCCCCACGAACTATTTTGTGCCCATAGGTCTCAACACTATCTTCACAACAAGGATCAGATGCAGGAGAAACACGATAGAATCTTGAATTAAACCAGTCTTGGCACCATTCCGATACATTGCCAGTCATGTCATAAAGACCCAATGAATTGGGAGCCAAAAGTCCCACGTCGTGAGGAGTGGCTGCAGCGATGGGACGATCTTCAAACAATTCTAAGGGATCTGCCATATTCTCCCCTGCAACATCATACCACCCGACATCATCAATCTTGTTACTCCCTGAATATTTGAAGGTATCACCGTTTTTCCCTCCACGTGCGGCATATTCCCACTCTGCTTCGGTAGGTAAACGGAAAGCCAATCCTGTCTTTTCGTTTAGTTTACGAACAAATGTTTGACAATCATTCCAACTGACACATGTAACAGGAAATTTAAGACCTCTATGTTTTTCCGATGGATTTGTGTCCATCACAGCCTCCCACTCTTCCTGCGTCACCTCATACTTGCCTATCCAGAACGAAGATATGGTTACTTGGTGTACAGGCTTTTCATTATCGGAAGCTTTGTCGTCAAAATTAAGCTCACCAGGATACTCCTTTTGTGCTCCCATCCAAAAAATACCGCCTTCGACATACACCATGTTGTCAATAAGGTTTTGAAGAACGGGATTGTCCACCTTGGCTATTACCCGTTCTTCCTGACTCGGCTCATCAGATTCATACAAATAATAAACACCGGCACCAACGACTGCAGCTATCACCAGCACACTCATAAGCACCTTAGCTGTCTTGGGAAGATGGAGATCGAATTCTCGCTTTGAACTTTTCGAATTTTCCTTATGCTTGACATAGGGGCTAGTAGGCTTATCTACAGTTCTGGGAAAATGGTAATTGATGTCTTGCTTTGAACTTTTTGACTCTTCCTTGTGCTTAATATAAGGGCTAATAGGTTTGTCTACATTTTTGGGAAGATGGTAATCGACGTCTTGCTTTGAACTATTCGACTCTTCCTTATTCCCTATCCACCGACAGATGTCACGGATTAGTTTGTTCTGTTGGGGTTTATCATGCCATTTAATTTGATCATATTTGTGGTAACGGAAATAGAACGTGTCGGATAGTCTTACATCTTCAAGATGGAGAATTACAATTCGCTTGCCTTTACGTTTGGCAAAATCTAGCTCGTCAAGGGCCCACTCGCTTCTCATTGAACTTTCGCTCAACATAAAGAGCATTGTATCACTACGGTTGATTGCTGAAATGATGATGTTTTCAAATTGTTCGCCGCTCTCAATACCTTCTAAGTCCATCCAACAAAGAGCTCCAGTACTACGTTCTAATTCTGTTTTTATCGTCTTCACCCGTTCTAAGTCAGCACGGCTGTAACTGATGAATATATCATATTTGTTTGTCATATTACTTGTTATTTATTTGTAAAGGACTCAGTATGCTTTTATGCTAGAAGTTTGTTATATCCATGACTGCTACCTAGAATTCCTTGTCTTAGTACCGCAGAATCTGCTGAATGAATTACATATTCGTTATTGGTTTAGATTTGCTTTGCAAAGATACAAAGTATTTTCCGTTCCGCAAAATTTTTGGGGGGATATTTTTTATATCTAGATATGACTCAAGCAAAGGGCATTCGTACATTTTTTTTCGAAAAATAGGTGTGATTTGCTATTTGCGAGCAATCGAATTTACAATAATAAAATATAATCGGCTTCGTTTATTTGTTAATCAAGGTATTTTGTTTGATTGTCAACACCTAAGAAAGGGGAAATCAATATTTCAATATTGAATAATTTGTAATCTCCACTTTGCAAATGAAGGTAGGTTGGTTGGTAAGTAAAAATATTAACAAATTTTACAAAAATATTTTTGGTGATTTTTATAAAAAATCGTAATTTTGTGTCGTGATTCAGTTCCCTTTCGGTTCCAATTCACCTCCCATTCAATTCCCATTATATAAAAAATGGGGATTTTGTGGGCGGCAAAAATGTGAAGGGCCGACACCTAAATCATCAATATTAACAACCAACGGCAGTTGTTACTTCTTTGGAGATATCCCTTAAAAACATTAGAAAAGAAATGAAACAACTGGATTTTGATACGCTCGTTAAATGCGTTAAGTGGAGTAAGCAAGACCACTATGTCGGAGAAATGACAAAGGTTATTTTGAACGGCTGTTCCGACAATTTTCTGTTGATACCTGATGTTGACTATTACGAAGCAATGCAATCATTAGAGGCTCGCCAACTTGAAGAAGAACGCCTATTGAGTACCGCAAGACGTAACAATGAGGGAATGGAACATGAAAAGAGTGGGCGTATTGATGATGCAATTGCTGTTTATGAAGAAAACATAAAAGTCGGCTATCCTGCTTCGCACTCCTACGAGCGGCTGATGATACTTTATCGAAAACGTAAGGAGTATGCACAAGAGATCCGTGTTATATTACGTGCCATAGAAGTTTTTTCTTCTGCAGGAGCAACCGATTTACTTGTTAAATTCAACGATAGATTGGAAAAAGCAACAGAATTACTCAACCATCAAAAGCAATAGCCTATTAACAAACTTTGGCTTATTGTTTGGAATGATGCGTCGGAGGCATTATGACAGAAATGCTGCAGAACGGTATTGCTCAAGCAAGCTTGGTTCTCCACTCACTTAATCGCATTATTCTAAAGATATTGCATTTCTTTCATTCCGCCAAACATTTACCATATTTTTATGAGCAAAAGACAAACTTTCCTGTTGCAGTATGTCTTGGGGGAACTTATTACTTATAACTTATAACTTTGGACATTTGATTTTTCCGAAAATCTAAATAATTAACTTAATATACAAGGTATTATATATTAAAATTTTTCTCTTACAAATTCCAAAATTATAAATGTCCAAAGTTATAAGTTATAAGTGAATAACCTCTGCATTCAGTCTGTCTTTTCCTAAATAAGGTTTACTCGTATTAGGCGTTGTTTTTTAACCTTTTAAAATCCGTACAGACTTCGTTGACTCCTATCCCCAGAAAAGTTGACTCCTTTTTTGAAATGGTTGACTCTTTTCCTAAGAACGTTGACTCCCCATTTTGCTACCTCCACATAGCAAAAACTTATGATTATATATAAAGGTTCAATGATTTTACAATATTATACAAAATAATTTTGTATAATATTATATATTTTGTAACTTTGTAGTGCAAAACAAAAGAGAGCAAAAACAACAGCTCCGAACAAGAATTTTGCAGCCCCTAGGGGTAACAAAATTTTCCCTTAGGGGGAACAAAAACAGAGAGACCAAGACCCCTCTCTAACTCCCCCGAGGGGGAGGACTAAAGACGGAAAAAGACTGGGGAAGGCAACGACATAGCCGGAATGGAAGCACTGTACCCATTCAAGAAAGAGAGGAATATCCCTCCCCACAATAATCACTTTTTCGTCATCGAAAAATCATAAAAGGGTGGATTGGTTGCCGTTTTTAGTTTAAAAACTAAATAATAGTTAAAAGTGGATGGTGGTTTGTTGTTTTTTCTCTACCTTTGCAAAACCATTAACGATTAATGAAACGCGAAAATAAATAAAAGGTGTAAGAGTTCACAACTAAAAGATATGGAACGAGAAGAACTGAAAAAAGAGATACGCCGGATGTGCCGCGAGAAAAACGCAGTGATACTGGCTCACTATTACACCGAAGGTGAGGTACAGGACATTGCTGACTTTGTGGGTGACTCGCTGGCATTGGCGCAGTCGGCTGCCAAGACTGAGGCTGACATCATCGTGATGTGTGGCGTACATTTCATGGGAGAGACGTGTAAGATTCTGTGCCCAGACAAGAAGGTGCTCATCCCAGACCTCGATGCTGGCTGCTCATTGGCTGACAGCTGCAAGGCTGAGGACTTGAAAGCTTACATCGACGAACATCCTGGCTACAAAGTGGTGAGCTACGTGAACACCACAGCTGCTGTGAAGGCGCTGAGCGATGTGGTAGTGACCAGTTCGAATGCCCATAACGTGGTCGAGAGCTATCCAAAGGATGAGAAGCTGATATTCGGACCGGACAAGAATCTTGGTGCGTATATCAACAGCATCACAGGACGACAGATGTTGCTGTGGAACGGTGGATGTCATGTACACGGACGCTTCTCGCTGGAGGCTATCCTGCAGTTGAAGAAGGAACATCCTGAGGCAAAGGTGCTGGTGCATCCTGAGTGTCCGGCAGCTATTCAGGCTGTGGCTGACGAGATTGGCTCTACAGCCGGATTGCTCAACTACTCGATCAAGAGCGAGGCACAAGAGTTCATCGTTGCGACGGAGAGCGGCATCCTGCACAAGATGCAAGAGGCGTGTCCACAGAAGCGGTTCTATCCTGCTCCACCAGAGGTGACAGAAGGGATAGGATGCAGTTGCAATGAGTGTAGCTACATGCGATTGAATACGCTTGAGAAGCTCTACAAGGCTCTCAAGGATGAGCAACCAGAGATATTCGTGGACCCCGAATTGGCCGCAAAGGCTGTGTTGCCAATCAATAAGATGTTAAATTTGTCGAAGTAGAAGCAGACCCCCTCCAATCCCCCTCCCTCTATGGCTGGGGTGACTGATCTTCCCATAGAGGGGGAGATGTCCGTAGGACAGAGGGGGTCTGGAAGAGGGGGGCTAGATCAATATATGAAATCTATTGCTGCATTGGTATCAGGAGGAGTGGACTCGGCTGTCAGCATTCACATGCTGAAGGAGCAGGGGTATGAACCACATCTGTTCTACATCAAGATAGGACCTGACCGCGATACGGAGTGGAACTGCACATCGGAGGAAGATGTGGAGATATGCCGCTGGTTGGCCAAGCGGTTCGGATGTCCGTTTGATGTAATCGACCTGCATCGTCAGTACTGGGAGCAGGTGGTGGGTTACACGATGGAGAAGGCTCGGATGGGGTTGACTCCTAATCCAGATGTGATGTGCAACAAACTCATCAAGTTTGGCTGCTTCGAACAGGAGGCAGGTAAGGATTTCGACCTGACAGCTACCGGTCATTATGCTCAGACTGAGGTGATTGACGGGAAGACGTGGTTGGCTACAAGTCCCGACCCTGTGAAAGACCAGACGGACTTCTTGTGCCAGATTGATTCACTACAGGTCTCGAAACTGATGTTCCCCATCGGACACCTGTGGAAGCACGAGGTGAGAGCGATAGCTGAACGCGAACACCTGCTGAATGCACAACGGAAGGACAGTCAGGGTATCTGTTTTCTGGGCGATATTGACTTCCGTGATTACATCAAGGCGCATCTGGGTGAGAATCCTGGCGATGTGCGCGAATTGGAGACTGGTCATAAGATAGGTGAGCATCGTGGGCTGTGGTTCTACACGATTGGGCAACGGAAAGGGCTCGGATTCGGAGGTGGTCCTTGGTTCGTCGTGAAGAAGAACCTAAAACGGAATATCCTTTTTGTGTCGCATGGATACGACCCAGAACGGGTGTACAAAGACCATATACGGATGGAGGACTTCCATTTCATTACGGAGAATCCTTGGGAGACTTCTCAAACTGAGATCCTTATCACCTTCAAGATACGCCATACGCCTGAATACCTGACAGGTACAATCCGTCAGGAAGAGGATGGCACATGGTTTATCCAAGCTGACGAGAAAATTCATGGAGTAGCTCCCGGGCAGTTCTGTGTGGTGTATGATAAGGAGCATCATCTTTGCTTTGGAAGTGGAGAGATTGGATGAATTGATAATTGACAATTGATAATTGAAATACGTAATTGACATACACAAAGCGGTGGCTCGTAATCCGATATACAGGATGGCTGAGCCGGTTGACTTCCAACTGATGGAGGGCGAACAACTGGCTATTGTGGGTGATAACGGGGCAGGGAAGAGTATGTTGATTGACCTCATCACGGGTGCCCATCCAATATTGGACGATGGAAAGGGTAGCTATCTGCGATATGACTTCTCGCCCCGGGAGTCGAAGATGGCCTACGACAACATCAAATACATCACGTTTCAGGATGCTTATGATGGGACAGAGGGGTATTACTATTATCAGATACGATATAACCACACGGAGTGGGACGACAGCCAGCAGCTGTTCCTGCTGTCGAGTGGTGAACTGCGCAAATATCAGTTGAAGCGAGCGCTGGAGGGAAATCCGAGGGTGCTGATACTCGATAATCCTTTCATTGGATTGGATGTTGCGGCTCGCAGCTATCTGGCTGACACGCTGAAGGAACTGACCCGAACGACAGACCTGCAGCTTATCATCGTGCTTTCGAAAACAGACGATATGCCGGATGTGATAACCCATGTGGTAGAGATCAAAGACAAGAGCGTGGGGCCGAAATTGCCGAAGAGTGAATGGATGAGCCCTGTGGTTCTACAGCAAGTCCTGACCCCCGAAAAAGTGCAAGCCATCATGGACCTCCCTTATGAGGATGAAACGACAGCCAATATCGAACCTGGTACGCAGCAGGTGGTTGACTTCCGAAAGGTGAACATCCAATATGGTGAGCGAGTCATCCTGAACGCACTTGATTGGACGGTGATGAACGGCGAACGGTGGGCACTTACAGGACCGAACGGATCGGGTAAGAGTACTTTGCTGAGTCTGGTCTGTGCTGATAACCCTCAAGCCTATGCCAACGATATCGTGCTGTTTGGTAGGAAACGAGGGAGCGGAGAGTCGATATGGGATATCAAACACCATATAGGATATGTGTCGCCAGAGATGCATCGAGCCTTTATACGAGACTATCCTGCCATCGATGTCGTAGCGAGCGGATTGCACGATACCGTGGGTTTGTATCGACGACCAAAACCCGAAGATGTGGACATCTGTGTGTTCTGGATGGATGTATTCGGAGTGGGAGAGTATAAGGATGTTTCAATGCTGAAACTCTCGAGTGGTGAACAACGATTGGTGTTATTGGCTCGTGCCTTCGTGAAAGACCCATCGCTCCTGATTCTCGACGAACCGCTACATGGGCTCGACCTTATGAACCGTCGACTGGTGAAGGATGTGATTGAGACTTTCTGCCGCCGAAAGAACAAAACACTCATTATGGTGACGCATTATCAGGAGGAATTTCCGCGGTGTATCGAGCGGTCGAAAATACTGAAAAAGAGTGAATAAATCGAAGTGTTAAATTTTGTAAAAAGCGTAAATTTGGCAAAACATGGCTACAATATGCTGTAGAGGGGGTCGCCATTTCATGGCAAAAAAAGGCGCCCTTTTGTGCCTAAGAAAGGCGCCATTCTTTGCTTAAAAAGGCGCCATTTTCTGTCAAGGAATCTAGAGGAAATTAATCATAAAACATATATTTAGTCTATATGAGAAGAAAATTGTTTATTATTTCAGCGTTTCTGCTGATGGCTGTTGCACTTAGTGCCCAAACTCAGCTGCTGCCAAATCTGGTATATAGTAAGGAGCCGGCAGTCGTGAAAGGAGAAATCATCGGTATCCCTGCAAGTATGGATGCTGTGACCATCGTGATGACCCCTTCGTGGACTACGGACGAAATCACGCAGACAGTTGCGCTCGATAAGAACGGACGGTTCGAGACAAAGTTCGACGCATGTGTCACGTCTATGGCTGCGATACGCCTCGGTGCTCGCAATGAGAAACGTTTCTACATCACCCCTGGACAGGAGGTGCAAGTGACGCTAGACATGTCGAACGATATGGTGACCTGCAAAGGACCTCTGGCTGAACTCAATAACTCGATGGCGAACTACTATGATGACTATCGTGAGCAGAACCTGAATGCTGAAATCAACGGACAAGGTATCTCGAAACTGAGAGGCTTTACGGTGACACAGTATCGTGACAAAATGATGGAACTCTACAACAAGGCAGTGAAGAAACTGGAGGATGACCCAGAGCTTTCACCGGAGTTCCGCGAGTATATGATGCCTCATTATCAATTCCTCACCATCGCACTTTTGACCGGCTATGAGAAAATACTGAAGTATGCGAATGGAGGTCAGGGTGAGTATAAGAAAACGGATGACTATTACGATCCGGTAAAGACCTGGAACTTCACTAACCAAAACGGTTACTTATATCAGAGTGGTGGTACGGTGGAAGGAATCTCAAGTCAGGTAGGTCGTGAGACAGGTGTGATGTACACCTATCCGATGTCTGCCCGTCAGGTGATTGCCGCTACGAAATATATGAACAGGCTCGAAACGCTCAAGGCCTTAACGGATGACGAACTGAGGGGTGTGAAGGCTCAGTGTCCTGCATTCGAGGAGATGTTGCTGGCCCAGAACGAGGCGACTGTAGCACGTGTTGCTGAGAATGAGGCGAACAACCTGTTCAATATCAAGACACTTGACGAATCGCTGAAAGGGGCTGACATCTTCAAGGCCATCATCAAGGACTATAAAGGTAAGCCCCTGTTGGTGGACTTTTGGGCAACATGGTGCGGCCCTTGCAAGGCAGCGATGCAGACCATTCTGCCAGTGAAAGAAGAACTGTGGGGCAAGGCCAACTTCGTATATGTGACAGGTGTGACCAGTCCGAAAGCTCTTTGGAACAAGATGATTCCAGACATTCATGGTGACCATTATTATGTGACAGCCGCTCAATGGGAAAACCTGTTGAAGCAGTTCGAGGCACAAGGTATCCCAACCTATGTAGTGGTGGATAAGGATGGAAATGTGAAGAATAAACATATCGGGTATCCAGGAAATGACGTGATAAAAGAAGAACTGAAATAATGAGAACTCTACAGATTATCTTAGCATTGCTTTTGGCCGTCAGCGCCAATGCAAAGGGTAGGCTGGAGCACCTGCCCGACATCAAGTATGGCTCAGCTCCTGCCCGCATCAAAGGTGTCATAAAGGATTACACGACGAAGCACAAAGAGGTGATGCTTTGCACCTATATGCCGTTCGGTTCGGGCGATAACTCGACAGCCAATTCGGTCATTTCGACTATGTATCCGAGTGAACCAAGTGATGGCACGTTCGAATTGGAAATTCCTATAAAGTATACGGATCGAGTTACGCTGCAGTTCCGCGAGAAAAATTATATCGTAGTGCTCCACCCAGGTGAGGAAGTGAACATGAAAATCGATA
>CADBSN010000236.1 GCA_902797255.1 uncultured Bacteroidales bacterium
AGAACACGGACGAGATAGCAAGCGAACGTGAATTCCCACTTATTAATCACGTTCTATTTAAGATAGATTCTAATGCCGACCGTCGTGGCGACCGTTCAGGTAAACAGGGATTCTTCATCAGTGTCTTCCCGACCTTTGTGGGCGACATTCTATTGGATCTCGGCTTTCTTGGCGTGTCCATCTGGGTCATTTATTTCTTTCTGTTAGGTATGCTCCTCATCAAATCCGCACATCGGACGGAGTTTCACATCGGAGAGATATTGGCTATATTCGTCCTAGCTGCCATTCCAATATTCGGCGTGTTCTATTACAGGTATTTTGCTTTTACCTATAGTCTGATGATCATTCTCACGTTCATCATATATTTCCTTTCCGCAAAGAGAATCACCTTGTTTTAATATGAACGAACCAATTTTTCTGTCATGAAGATATATACGATCATAGTCACCTACAATGCCATGCGAAAGAACTGGATAGAACGCTGTCTCAAAAGTCTGGAGACAAGCACAGTTCCCGTAATTCCCATTGTGATAGACAATTCTTCAACTGACAATACTGTGGCCTATATCCACGATAATCATCCAAATACCATTTTATTGCCACAGGAAAAGAATCTTGGCTTCGGTCAAGGCAACAATTTAGGCATTCAATATGCCATGAAGAATGGTGCCGACTGCGTCATCTTACTAAACCAAGATGCATCTTTGCATCCTTATGCCGTTGAGCACATGATGATGTGTTATGACGGAGAATCACTGATATCACCAGTACACTATAACGGCAACGGGACCTGCTTAGACAAGATGTTTCGCGACAATTCCCTGTGCCCATCACGAAGCAATCTATTTGACGATCTTCTGACAGAAAAGGAACTAAAGCCTTCTTATCCTATAGGGGAAGTCGCTGCTGCCTGTTGGCTGCTACCTGCAAATCTTATCAGAACCATTGGTGGGTTTAACCCTCTGTTCTTTCAGTATGGTGAGGACAACAACTATTACAAAAGATTACTATACCATTCGAAGAAAGTCATGTTATGCCCCAAAGCAAAAATGTACCATGACCGTCAACTGCATGGAAACATCCAACTCTATAACAAGAACTTGCTTCATAAAGAAGTCCTGTTGATTGCCTGCGACATCAACAAGTCCTTTTGGGGCAGCATCCCCGTATTAGCGATGCTAGTCATAAAATGCTACAGGAAGAGGTTACCCCATCGTGAATATAGAATTGGTGGTCTTACACGCGAACTCATCTGGGCCATTACTCATACCCCTCAGATCCTCAATTCAAGAAGGGAAGAAAAAGGAAATAATGCTACATGGCTAAACATATAAAATATGAAGATACTCTATTTCCTTAATTATACACAACCCCTCGGAGGAGCAACCAAATCATTTCTCATCCTACTGGACGGAATCATTGAGAAAGGTTTTGAACCCATTGTGGTTGTCCCTAATAAGAATGGAATATACGAGCAATTAAGACAAAAAGGAATTAATATTATATGTGTCAGTTTCAGGGATGCGACATATCCTTGGACACGAACCGTACGCGATCTTTTCTTATTTATTCCAAGACTATTCGGAAGAATCTGGCTGAACAGAAAAGCGCTGAGGGAACTACAGAAAAGACTTGAGAAAGAGAAGATCGACATCATCCACTCAAATGTAAGTGTCATTGATATCGGTTACAAACTGAGCAGGCGTTTGCATGTTCCGCATATCTATCATATCAGGGAATTCGGCGATCTGGACTTTGCTATGCACTACTTCCCGTCAAAACGTCATTTTCAGAAAATGCTAAACTCAACGGACTCTTATTCTGTTTGTATAACAAAAGCGATTCAGAAATATCACCTGCAGTCCTCCACCCCCTCTTCTGTTGTCATTTACAACGGCATCCATAATGCCATTGACTCAAGAGATGAGCATGAAAAAGAGGGAAAAAGGTATTTCCTGTTTGCGGGAAGGATAGAACCATCCAAGGGACTGGACGTTCTTTTAGAAGCATATTCAAGATATAAAGGATCCGTGCCCCTATACGTGGCTGGATATTACAACGTCAATTCCAACTATTTCAAGAAGATCAAAGCCATTATTGCTGATAACAACCTAAGCGACAGAGTACTGTTGCTGGGAGGTCGCGATGACATCGAGGACCTCATGCGGAATGCCTTGGCACTGATTGTCTCATCTCACTTTGAAGCCTTTGGAAGATGCATGGCCGAGGCTATGTTCAACGAGTGTCTTGTCATAGGCCATGATACAGAAGGAACAAAAGAACAATTTGACAATGGTCTTGCGCTTACTGGCAAAGAAATCGGTCTTAGATACTCAAGTGTGGAAGAACTGACTAACTGTCTTATGGAGGTTGAAGTTATTCAGCCAACTCTTTACAAACAGTATACTAACAGTGCACTACACACGGTGAACGCTCTCTATTCAACAGAAGCATATATACAAAACATCTGTCGCTTTTACAATAGTATTAATAAATAGAAGATGAAAGCAAGAATTATAGCATACTACCTACCCCAGTTCCACCCTATCCCTGAGAATGACGAGGCATGGGGACCAGGATTCACAGAATGGACGAATGTTGCTAAGGCAAAGCCTTTGTTTAAAGGTCACTATCAGCCACGTATTCCCGCAGATCTCGGTTTTTATGACCTCCGTCTGCCTGAGACCCGTGAACAACAGGCACAGATGGCCCGTGAAGCAGGAATAGAAGGATTCTGCTACTACCATTATTGGATGGGTAACGGCAAACAATTGTTAGAACGTCCTTTCAATGAAGTGATGGCATCTGGCAAACCAGACTATCCATTCTGCCTTGCATGGGCCAACCACGAATGGACTACCAAAACTTGGCAGAATGACGGCCAGACAAAAATAATAGCCCCCATGGTTTATGGTGGAGAGGATGATTACCGGGCACACTTCAACTATCTGCTACCTGCTTTCAAAGACAAACGATATATTACTGTTGACGATAAGCCGATATTCTCCATTTATGATCCATATCATTTTACAGACATAACCTATTTCATAGAGCTATGGCAAAAATGGGCAAAGGAGAATGGTCTGCCTGAAATACATTTCACCGCGATGATTAGCAATACGACAACCATCAAACGACAGGAAGATGGCAGTATAAAACGTATAATTCCGAACCTTGACAGTAGTGAAGAATTATATCATGATATACTCTCGCTTGGTTTCGACAGCATTACCTCATTTGGCAAATCTCGTGGTGAGATGAAATGCGAAGGGAAATATATGAGAATAGCAAAGAAGCAAATGCATAAATGGTTACCATTCCTGCCAGCACTACGCCTCGATTATCCCAAAGTCGTACGCCATTTCTTCTCTCCTGAAGACAAATGGGAAAATGTTTTTCCTACCATCATGCCACAATGGGATCGCACGCCTCGTGCTGGAAGCAGAGAGGGTATTTATATCAATTCCACTCCTGATAATTTCAAGAAGCACATAGAAGATGCCATCAAGATGATAGCCGACAAGCAGCCTGAGCATAGGATTATTTTCCTGAAGTCATGGAATGAATGGGGCGAAGGCAACTATGTGGAACCAGATATAAGATATGGACACGGATATTTGGATGCAATATACAAAGTCATTCATTAATTGCAACTACCATGAAGATTATTTTTGTAATGAACTCCATTAACGATGCTCATGCGAACAAACGTGCATCAGACTTCAAAAAGCAAGGACATGAGGTGAAGTTATATGGCTTCCTCAGGCATGAAAACATGAAATATGATAATAGTGCAGAAGTCATTGGTCGATTTACCAATGATATGTCCTATACAAATAGATTTAGCATTTACGTCAATGGACTAAGGAAACTCTTTAGCAGGGAAAAGGACGACAACGTAGTATGGTATTATCAAGGTATTGATGTCGCCTTATTTGCCACAATCCTGAATCGTAAAGGGAAATATATCTATGAAGAATGCGATCTTGCCCATACATATATACATTCAAAATGGATACAAATAGTATTAGAATGCATTGACAAGCGTATCATTAGGAAATCAAAAAAGACCGTTGTCACCTCAGAAGGTTTTATCCAATATCACTACGGGACAACAGATAAATGCCCCTCAAATGTTGTATTAGTACCAAACAAACTCAGTCATGAGATATGTGACTTCAAAATACAAGAGAAAAAGGCCGTTGATTTATCACGAATTCGGTTTGCATTTGTTGGTGGGCTTCGCTATCCTGCACTATTGAGCATTGCTGATATTATCACCAAAGATTTTCCTCACCACGAGTTCCATTTTTATGGATTTGTATCCCCAACCATTACAAAAGACCAATTACCACAACGCAACAATATTTTCTATCATAAAGCCTACAAAAGTCCAGAAGATTTACCAGATATATATTCAAATGTTGACATACTAGTATCAACATACGATGCATCCAAGGTCAATGTTCGTTTCGCTGAGCCTAATAAATTATATGAATCCATCTATTTTGGATGTCCTATTATTGTCAGTTCTGGCACATTCTTAGCAGAGAAAGTACATCGGTTAGGAATAGGGTATGATGTAAACCCTTATTCAAAGGAAAGTATAAGACAACTAATAAGTCAGATTTCGTCAGACTACTCGACAAAGCAGTCTGCACTATCCAATATGGACAAAAAAGATGCAATAGACAATCAGAATTATGTAAATGAAATCTTACAGTTTTAGTAACATGTCTTTATTTAGGCGATAATTCAATCTCTTGGTCTTTGTTTTCAGACGATTAACAAGTCTTACCTCCACATTTGACACCCTAAACGTCGAGAGGCTTAATGACGGACTATTTATTTCAACATTTTGCAAGTCAAGTGACGACAGATTGTCTATTCTTGAAACGGTTTTACTATTCCTTAGCACATAAAACAAATACAAATCCTTAACCCTATCAGGCACGTTCACCTGACAATCCTGCATGGAAACATTCGGCCAACACTTGCCTTTAAGTTCCTTTCGAGGATTATCAGTCTCATCCAACAATCCAGTTGTAACAAAGTAAGGAAAATTGGGGTGAATATCGAACTCGCAATTTTGGAATATGATGTTAAACCCGGTGTATGCCTTATAATAAGGTCTCAGATAAACAGGTCTTGACTTCACGAAATGACAGTCTTCAAAACGAAGCGTTCCATACATCGAGCCAAAGGCATTAAGTATATTCGTCTGGCAATAGACCTGATCAGGATGAGAGTCGTCAATCTTGTTATCAAACACACATCCCGTACATGTCACATCCCGACCGTAGCAATGAAGGTCAAAACGATTGATACGGCAATCTGTCAAAGTAACAGTATTTACATTGTTATTTCCAAACACACCCCAGTGAGCCTCTGCGTCAAACCTAAGGAAATGACTATTATAGACATTTTCCAGATTCACTGCA
>CADBSN010000237.1 GCA_902797255.1 uncultured Bacteroidales bacterium
CTTATCGAACTCCACGCCAAAAATTCGATTAATTTCCCAATGTCCTTCATCGTTATTAATATAGTTCTTTCCACAAGCCAACAATACCACAGGGAAGTCTTTAATGAATGCACTTTTTTCAAATAGAGCTTTACGTTGTCCTGTATTGTTCTCTGCGTCTTTTGTCTTGGGGCTTGTAGTATTGTTTATTTCCGTGATAAAAGACCATACACCGAATGGGAAGTTTTGGATTTCATCTCTCTTAACTGGGCTACCATACAAAATGAAATCCATCAGAGTCTGATAACGACTCCATGTTGAACCACGAACTCCATTGTATTTTTGCAAGAATAGATTTACCAAATCACCATTAGAAAAACAATCTCTTACTTTTTTAATATTGTTTTCAATTTCTTTTTTAGCGTCATCTTTAAGACAAGCAGGTTCCTTGCCCACAATAAGTATAGGAGCTAAAGGATTTCCACAACCTATCCATTGCTTTTCGTTTTCATTTTCACAGGCATCGATAAAATCTTCAAATGCCTTCAATCGTTCTATACTATTCATATGATTAATTACTTTATGCTCTTTTGAAGGCAAAGATAGCTAAAGCCAAGAGAACTACAAAATAAATTAGTATTAATTTTTGTTCAGAGGCGATATATTATCTTCTATTTGAGTCTTTACCATCAACTTGCATTGTTTTTGAAAAAACACTCCATCAAAGTGGATTTTATAGAAATACACCCTAGGTTTTGTAACTTTGAGTGGCAATTTCTAAAAAATAATGTGACATTTATTGCGGATTTTGGATAAATGGCGTATCTTTGCAGATGATATGATGACTACGAAACAGATAACAGCAGGCAATGTAGACGAGCAGATAAAGCAGCTCTATGAGACGGCTTTCCCAGAGGAAGAACAAATCCCTTGGGATGACTTGGTACGCCTCATTGGAAAGATGCATTTGGACTTCACCGCTTATTACGACGGTGACACCTTCGTTGGCTTTACAATCATCTATCCAAGACCATCATTTAGCTGGTACTGGTACTTTGCTGTATGTGAAGAGTTGAGAGGCAAAGGCTATGGGCAGCAGATACTAAGCGATGTCAAAGAACGCTATAAGGGTCAGATTTCAGTATTTGATATGGAATCACCCCGACAGGAATGTGCCAACATCGAGCAGCGCAAGCGCCGCCATGCGTTCTATCTCAGAAACGGATTCAGAGATACGAATGTCTATCGTAGATTTGATGAAGTAGAGATGACGATTATGATGATGGGAGAAGGCACATTCACTATAGATGACTGGAATACTCTCACCAACGAACTGCGCCAGCATTGGACGTGGGAGGATAAATCTTAATGACAATTGACAATTAATGACAATGACAACGCACACGAAAAAATTTCCATTTTATGTTAAATAGTTAAGGAATGATTCATAGGCCACAATGTCAATGTTGTATCTTTGAATCGTAAAAATTAAGCATTTTTTTGCAGCCCCTAAGGGCTACAAAAATTCCCCTTAAGGGGAACAAAAGCAGGCCCCCCAAGCCCCCCCTCTAACTCCCCCTCCTGGGGGAGGATAACAAGAGGTAAACAACTTCACAGATTATTAACCAACCTTACACGGAAAACCGTTGAATCTTTTATCTACAATATAGGTCTTCTATTTCTTTCTTCACAACATCCATGCGTTTTCGCCAAGGAGAGTAGTCCAATGCAACACAACGATTACGGTCAACAAAATCCTGATAGTTTCCAAGATGATTCAACAGGTCGGTAATTTGAGCCGCAGGGTTCACAAAATCGGCTTCGATAACAGGATTATAACCAATCAAATCAATCAGTTCCTGCGGACAATGTCCTACAATGATGCAACGTGACAGCATTCCTTCCCAAAACCGCATGGTCAATGTATCTACCTCCCCATCTCTCCTTGGATTACGCATAGATAAAGGAAATGATATGACTATTTTGGAATCCGCCACCTTTGAAGTGAAAGTACGCCAATCTGCGAACACCAAAGACAGTCCGTCTTCAGGATTTAGGGCATTATAGACAAAATGACATTGGTTCTCTAAGTCGGCATCCACCAACTTTTTGTGATAATACTTATGCTTCTGTCCCAGTTCATACACATCGATGCTTCTCTCTACCAACGGACGGCCCTGCTGGTAATCATTGATGTCAACTCCCTCTGGAATATGAACAAATTTGACTGACGGAAGTCTCCGAGACATCTCTCGAACCACATCCGAAGCTGTCACAAAGCATAATCGGCATTTCATCAAGCGCAGATCTCGTTCCAACACATCCCAAGTGGCTGGCCAACAATCCCATAGCATAGGAACGATTTCTCCTTCAAAAAGATAAGGAATGGAAGATTTAAGCAAGTGACCACCTCGGGAGCAAACGATAAAAACGCGTTGTTTTGCTCTGCATGAAAACCTCGTTAATGCCAACATCTTCAACAGATGACGCACAAGCCTGTACCTCATCCACTTGCTTTGCTCTCTAGAACCTCCCCCACTATCAATCCATGCCTGACAGAAGCTCTGCATGTAAACCTGCTTGTCAGCTGATGTACGTGGAATATTGACTATTTTTATATCTACCATCCTTTTTCTCTTTGCTGGGCTCAATACATAATCAAAAACAATATCCAAATGGACGCTGCAAATTTACAACAATAATAGAGACCTTCCAAATAAATTGAGGAGGAAAAGCAAAAAGTCTTTGGAGAATAAGAACAAAAACAAGAAAAAGTTGCAAGATTCGAGTATTTTTGCTAACTCTGACGATGTCGAAGTATAATTATCACCTCGGAATTAAAAATAAATTCCATTTTTTTTGTACTTCGCTCGGTTTTTGCTAACTTTGCACCATTAGCAGAAATAGCTAAATGATAAATGAATAAATAAGACTGTGATTCAGGAATACCAAATACGAGTTCTGCCCGAACAGGCAGCTAACGAACAGAGCATCAAGCAGTTCCTTGTTACAGACAAGGGTCTTGCGGCGCAGCATATCAACCATATCCGCATCCTCAAGCGGAGTATCGATGCCAGACAACGTACCATCTATATCAACCTCACGTTGAGAGTTTACATCGATGAAGAGCCAACTGATGATGTGTTCACTCCCATCGACTATCAGGATGTGAGCGACAAACCAGCTGCTATTGTGGTAGGTGCCGGCCCTGGAGGTTTGTTTGCCGCCCTTCGACTGATTGAACTGGGTATTCGCCCTATCGTGCTGGAACGAGGCAAGGATGTTCATGAACGCAGAAAGGATATCGCCAAGATTTCGCGCGAACACAAAGTCAATCCTGAATCGAACTTCTCCTTTGGAGAGGGAGGTGCAGGAGCCTTCTCAGACGGAAAACTCTACACTCGCAGCAAGAAGCGTGGCAACGTTGACCGCATCCTTCAGATTTTTTGCCAGCATGGCGCATCGACCAACATTCTGGCTGATGCTCATCCCCATATCGGCACAGACAAACTGCCAAGGGTCATCGAGAACATGCGTTCGACCATTATCCGCTGTGGAGGCGATGTGCATTTTCAATGTAAGGTGACTGATCTCCTCATTAATAATAATAAGGTGTGTGGTGTCAATGCGATTGACAATCATGAAGGGGAGGAACGGCAAGTACAGTTTAATGGGCCAGTGATACTCGCCACAGGGCATTCGGCTCGTGATGTCTATCGATGGCTCTACAAGAACCATGTGGAGATTGAGGCAAAAAACCTTGCTGTTGGAGTGAGACTAGAACACCCAGCACACCTCATCGACCAGATTCAATATCACAATCGCGAAGGCAAAGGCGCGTTTCTGCCAACAGCAGAGTATGCGTTTGTGACTCAGGTTGGCGGACGAGGCGTCTATTCGTTCTGTATGTGTCCAGGAGGCACAGTAGTTCCTGCTGCTAGCGGACCAGAGCAGATTGTGGTTAATGGAATGTCACCAAGCATGCGCAACAGTCCTTGGAGCAATAGCGGAATGGTGGTAGAATTGCATCTAGAGGATATTGGCGCCGATACATCTCCGCTCGCTATGATGGAATTTCAAGAGCACTTGGAAAAGCAATGCTGGCTTCAAGGGAACTATCGTCAGACTGCACCGGCACAACGAATGGCCGATTTTGTCAACAATCGTCTGTCAAGTTCGCTACCCAAGTCGTCCTACCAGCCTGGCCTTATCACTTCCCCACTCCACTTCTGGATGCCTCAGTTCATCTCCAGCCGTCTCCAGCAGGGCTTCCGCCAGTTTGGTAAACAGAGCCATGGGTTCCTCACCAACGAGGCCATCATCATAGGCGTAGAAACACGCACTTCCTCGCCTGTTCGCATCGTCCGCAACCCAGAAACCCTCCAACATATCCGCCTCGAAGGGCTTTTCCCATGTGGCGAAGGAGCAGGTTATGCAGGAGGAATTGTATCAGCAGGAATCGATGGAGAACGTTGCGCAGAGAATTTAGCGAAAAAAACAAATAATAATTCATAATGTATAATGAATAATGATTTTTTTTTGCTAAATTTGCAGCAAATAGTAAATGGTCAATGATCAATATTTAAATACTCAATAAGAATATGGCAAAAACTAATGAAGAAAAACTAAAAGCCTTACAAGCAGCTTTAGCGAAAATCGAGAAAAACTACGGACATGGCTCCATCATGCGCCTAGGTGAAGAAAACATAGAAAAAATCGACAGTATACCTACCGGCTCAATCAGTTTAAATGCAGCCTTAGGTATTGGAGGCTATCCAAAAGGACGTATCATAGAGATTTTTGGTCCTGAGTCATCTGGAAAGACCACTTTGGCACTCCACGCAATCGCAGAATGTCAAAAACAAGGTGGTGTGGCAGCCTTCATCGATGCAGAACACGCATTCGATAGATTCTATGCACACAAACTGGGAGTCGACACCAAAGAGCTTCTCGTTTCGCAACCTGACAACGGAGAACAGGCACTCGAGATTGCTGACCAACTCATCAGTTCAGCAGCTGTGGACATTATCGTTATCGACTCTGTGGCTGCCCTCACGCCAAAAGCAGAAATCGAAGGTGACATGGGCGACAACAAAGTGGGCCTACAGGCTCGACTCATGAGTCAGGCGCTGCGTAAGTTGACAGCAACCATCAGCAAGACCAAGACCACTTGCATCTTTATCAATCAGTTGCGTGAAAAGATTGGTGTAATGTTTGGCAATCCTGAGACCACCACTGGTGGTAACGCCCTGAAGTTCTACGCATCAGTACGCATCGACATCCGCAAGAAAGAAGCTATCAAAAACGGCGATCAGATACTTGGTAATACCGTTAAAGTGAAGATTGTGAAAAACAAAGTAGCTCCTCCATTCCGTAAATGCGAATTCGATATCATGTTCGGAACAGGTATCTCACGCAGCAGCGAATTGGTCGACCTCGGAACCTCACTTGAAATCCTCACAAAGAGCGGTAGCTGGTTCAGCTATGGAGGAAGCAAACTGGCACAAGGACGTGAAGCTGCCAAACAAATATTCGAGGACAACCCTGAGTTGGCAGAGGAAGTGGAAGCAAAGATCATGGAAAAGCTAGCGGGCAAAGATGCCACAGCATTTGACTAAAACAAAAAAACAGAGGACGAATCCTCTGTTTTTTTGATGTATATCGTAGATGAGTGGTCTATGCTTTTAACGCCGCGGCTCCAAGGACTGCTGCATTCTTATCCATCAGTTCTGACAAAAGGAACTTACAACGGTTACGATAGATAGGCATCACCTGAGCGTTGTAAGTCTTGATGATATGTGGCATAATAAACTCATGGGAGTGCATAGGTCCTCCAAAGAAGATGTAGGCTTCAGGACTGCAGAAAGTAGTAATATTGGCACATACGGCACCTATGGTTTCACCTGTTAGGCGGAAGGTATCGATGGCGACTGCATCACCTTGACTGGCAGCCTTATAGATTTCAAGAGCAGACAGTTCGCTGATCTGGTCTAACAGAGATGAACGCCCTGACGCCATCAATTCTTGTGCCGTACGCACAATACCTCGTGCGCTACAATAGGTCTCAAAACAACCACGACGTCCACATCCACAAAGACGTGCATCTGAACTACGATCAATAATCAAGTGACCCAATTCACCAGCAAACCCATCGCTACCATAGACCAACTTCCCATCAATCACGATACCACTACCCACACCTGTACCCAGCGTGAGAACGACAAAATTGCGCATGCCTCGTGCAGCTCCGTATTTCATCTCTCCCATAGCTGCTGCATTGGCATCATTCGTCATTACAACATCCAGATGCAAGCGTTCAGACAAGAGTCTGGCAAGCGGCACTTCGCCTTTCCAAGGCAGGTTGGGTGCTTCTGAAATGGAACCCGAATAATAGTTCGCATTAGGAGCACCTATTCCCATTCCCCCTATCAGATCCTTGCCCCCGACCCTCTGGATAAGTGGTTCCACACACCGAGTACATGCATCAACGAAGTCCTCAATAAGAGGATAATTTTGGGTCTTGATTGAATCCTCGCATACAATGTTACCCTCAGGGTCAACTATTCCGAAAACGGTGTTTGTTCCGCCAAGGTCAACACCTATTAAATACTTTTGTCTCATTTTTTTCTAAATCTTTTTGCAAATTTAAAAAGTTTTGCGTTACTTTGCAAAAGAAATCCATATAAAATGTATATGAAATCAATAATTACGACGTTTTTTGCCTGTTGTTGCTTTGCTACGACGTCAGCACAGCAAACAATCAACATTGATTTATGGCCAAACGGTTTGCCAAACAGCAATGGGATTGACAAGACACCTTTCAATGATGCGCGCCAGAATTACAAGCCGACGATTCGTGTTTTCCTACCTGAAAAATCGAAAGCAAACGGAATGGCAGTTGTATGCTGCCCAGGTGGTGGATACACTCATCTGGCAATCGATCATGAGGGATATGACTGGGCTCCCTTCTATAACGATCTGGGAATTGCCTTGATTGTGTTGAAATACCGTATGCCTCATCAGGTAAAAGAAGTTCCTATCTCTGATGCGAAGGAAGCATTAAGGGTTGTGCGTGAACACGCAAAGGAGTGGAACATCAACCCCCATAAAGTGGGAATCATGGGTTTCTCGGCTGGTGGACACCTTGCTTCTACTGTAGCTACCCACTCCGATACAACTACAGTACCGAATTTCCAAGTGTTGTTCTATCCCGTCATCTCGATGCAACCAGGCGTTACCCACCAAGGATCACACGATGGACTGCTAGGGCGTAATGCGACAGACGAGATGAATGCACTATACAGCAATGCTCAGCAAGTGACCGCTCAGACGCCTCCTGCCATCATGCTATTATCTGATGATGACAAAGCAGTCATCCCACAGAATAGCGCAGAGTACTACTTAGCATTGAAGAAGGCTGGTGTGAAAGCAACCATGTATGTCTATCCAACAGGAGGACACGGATGGGGATATCGCTCCAACTTCAAGTATCACGACAGTATGATTAATAATTTAAAAGATTGGCTTAAGAGTTTATGGTAATAGCAGTTATCGTAGCAATGCAGAAAGAGATGGCAAGTTTGTCAGCATTGCTTCACAGCAGAAAAGAAGAAACCATCAATGGTTTTAATTATATCACAGGAAAGTTAGGCACAAAGCAACTCATCCTGCATCAGTGTGGAATTGGCAAAGTAAATGCTGCAGTAGGAGCTAGCGAACTCATCCGGAACTACCACCCTGACTACCTGATCAGTTCAGGCTGCGCTGGCGGATTGGATTCTCAGTTAAAAGTGATGGAGGTCATCGCTAGTACCTCAACCATCTATCACGACATCTTTATAGGCGAAGCTGGTGAAGGACTCGACATAGAGAAACCATATCCAAGTGACACCTATTTAATTAATAAGGTGAAGGAATTAAGCAAAAGCTCAACGGTGGTCATACATCAAGGACAAATCTGTACAGGCGACCAATTCGTGACAGAACGCCAGAAACTTGTATCCATCAAGCAAAAACTCCCTGAGGCTTTAGCTGTCGACATGGAATCATGTGCGATTGCCCATACATGCAAAATCTACAGAACACCCTTTATCTCGTTCCGTATCATCAGTGATACCATCGACTCAGACCTGCACGTCGATGAATACAAGAATTTCTGGGCAGAAATGGCAGACCAGTCATTCTGTGTAGTTAAATCATATTTGGAGATTCTGTGAGAAGACTAAATACCTATTAGCTCTCAGAGTTATTAGGTATCTGGAATATGAAACGGGCACCATTCTTATAAGTAGTGTCCAGTTTGACCACGCCATTCAGTTTGGTAGCAATCATTCGACAGATACTGAGTCCGAGTCCTGTTCCCTGAGCAAAAGCATCGAGTTTGGTAAACCGCTCGAAGATTTCCTCTGCCTTTTCTTCTGGGATTCCCTCACCCGTATCCGCTACAGAATAGGTGATATAACCAGGACGCTCCTTGATTGAACAATGGATATGGATTTCACCCTCTTTCGTATGCTTGCATGCATTGGTGATATAATTAACCAATACCTGCTGAACGCGATGGACATCCGTCGTGATTGAGAATTCGTCATCCACTTCTGTAGTGAAATACATCCTCACACCATTTGGCACTCTCAGTTCTGCAGTCTTCATGGCTGCTTCCACTGGAGCATTACATTTTGCGTTTGCGAGGTTAACACGATAGTTTCCGCTCTCCACATCTGACAGATTCAGGATATCATCAACAAGCATTGTCAGCATATTAGAGTTTGTCATGATATACTCTCCATACTTGCTTTTCTCTTCCTCTGAGATAACACCATCGGGCAAAGCCAGCAACTGAGAGAAACCAACAATTGCATTCAAAGGTGTACGGATTTCATGGCTCATGTTCTGCACAAACATCGTCTTCATATCACTTACGGTCTGCAAACTACGGTTGTGCGACACAGCAGTATAAATGATTGACACAAGTAATCCCATAATCATCAAGAAGAACAAGGTGAGGACTACTTGACTGCTTTCGGATCTGTCTTTCTGAAGTCTTATCTGACGTTCGGTCATCACACCCGACTGATCAATTGCATCATACACACTATTCTCAAACACAGCAAAAGCGTCTTGTGCCTCCACTACTTTGTTCTGAAAAACCAATGTGTTCGCAATCTTATCATACGCATCAAACAACTGTATCACATAGCCGTTCTTCTGGGCAATTTCTGCCTGATGACGAGCAGCATCAATCGCTTGATCTTGGAAGTCACGCTTCAGATAAATGGAAGCGAGAATCTTATAGTAATAGAGCTTGGCTAATGGAGATCCTTGCAAATCTGCCTCCTGACGAAGCAACTCGGCATAATACATACATGAGTCATTGTTCAAGTTATCAACTGCCTTAATGAACTGTTCATAACCAGGATCGCCCTCTTTTAAGAATTGAGATGGGCGTTGGTTACTTTTGTCCTGTGCAAACACTAATATCGGTAATGATGCCAATAGAATCAGCACAAAACAGAAAAATGTATGTTTTCTAACCAACGTCATTTCTTACGCTCTTTTTAGTCTCTTAGTGATTAGTCTCTGCAAAAATACTTCTTTTTATCAAATGAAACTAATAAATACATAAAAAAAATGAGTTTTTCTAGAAAAATATGTAAGATTTTCTCAAGAATTGGTATATTAGAGAAAAAAAAAACGTAAATTTGCATTAAGAAAAAATGTGCTAGCATGAATCGTATATTGTTATTAATATTCCTATCTATTGCTACATTTGCGCAGACAACAGACATATCGGCTCAAACAAATCCGTTAGAGGAGGATTCTTCGCATCTGGCTTACCTAAAACGCCTCAACACTATTCAAGGAGACAAGGCACGTATGGATTCACTCTACCACTGGTGTCGTCTCACACTTAATTCCGAGTGTGAGTTAATACTTCTGAAAAAGTTGCTTGAGTTGTCAGAAGCAAACAATCATATCAAATACAAACTCCATAGCCTGCGTAACATTATGCGATGCCAATACAATATCGGATATGAAACGGACACGCTGATAGCATCGTATGAAAAGATAGTGAATCTGAACTTGAAAACCAAGGAATACAGGCACGTCTTAGCAGACGCAAAGAGTTACCTTGCCTACCAGTATATCTATGAAGGCAACTTCGTCAAAGTGTATGAGCTAGCCAACGAAATGATGCATGACTTCGCATCTGAGGACAACTACGGGCTCATGAAAGCCTACGAAATCTTAGCACACTCATACTCCGAAATATTCCAAGACGGGAAAGCCTTGGAATATGCAAAAAAAGCATATGAATTGAGCAAGGAAAACGATGAGGACTACTCTGAAGCCCTTTATCTGGCCATGACGATTTGTCACTTCCTTAACAATTTGGGGCAGTCTGAGGAACTGCTCACTTATACCAACGAAATCGCAGAGTTAGTGAAGAAGGAAGAGTCGCGAAAGACGAAAAACGAACTCGACTACTTTCGTACCATGCAGCACGCCTATGCAATCGGTTATTACATCTATGCAGAAAACCTCGACAGCGCCCGAATAGAACTTTCCAAGACTCAGGAAATTGATGCCCCTCTCGATGATATCGACACCAAACTTCGCAACATGATGATGGCTCGATACTACGTTGCTAGCAACCGTCCAGACACGGCATGGATCTGTGTAGAAGGGTTAGACACCATTGCACCGCTCATCTATCAGGAAGAGCAAGCAAGGGTATTGGCTGCCATGGGTCGTTACAGCGAGGCTTATGAGTGGGAACGCTACATTGCCCACCGCATTTCCTGGGCATTCGACGAGACATTCTCTAATCAAATCATGGAGATGGAAACGCGCTACAAGCTCTTCAACGTCCAAGCACAGAAAAACGAAATTCTGCGCTATGCACTCATCGGAGGCGGGGTCTTAGCACTCATCATCATCATACTTATCCTTGTTCTTTACTTCCGACAAAAATCTGACGCAAAGAAAATTGCACGGGCCAACAACACCCAGAAAATCTTCCTCCAAAACATGAGCCACGAACTACGCACGCCGCTAAACGCTATCTGTGGATTCTCACAATTGCTCACCGACATTAACTCTCGCGCCTTCCTCACAGATGAGGAAATCCAACAATACGGAGACATCGTACGAGGTAATACGGATATGTTGTCCACACTTGTTAATGATATTCTTGATGTCAGCGATATGGAAAGTGGGAAATACCATATATTCCTTGACCACTGTCGTCCAAACGAGATTTGCAGGAAAGCGATCCAAACCGTTTCGTATCGTTGTCCAGAAAACGTCAAGTTGTATTATACGACAGAAGTCGAGGATGATTTTGAAATCTATTCTGATGCACAACGCGTGCAACAAATCATCATCAACTACCTGACCAATGCAATGAAACACACCACTAAAGGAGAAATACATGTACATTGCTCATTAAAGGAGAATCTCGACATGCTTACATTCTCAGTCACAGACACAGGAGTAGGCGTTCCAGTCGAGAAAGCGGATTTGATTTTCGAACGCTTTGAGAAACTCAACATCTTCAAGCAAGGAACAGGACTCGGACTGGCCATCTGTCGTCAGTTGGCCACATTGCTTCAAGGACGTGTCTATCTTGACACCTCCTACACAAATGGTGCGCGATTCGTATTTGTTCACCCACTTAAATCATCAGAAGAGAAATAACTACGACCCCTTCTTCAAGTCAAAGAATCTTAGAAAAAATAATACCAAACTGCATTGCCAGCACACATTAACAGAATAGCAATACAAGTGACGAGTTTGAATGCAGTACCTATGATGACAGAAAGAAACGTATAGGCAGAAACTTTTAATGACTGCTGTAGTTTGTGTGTATTCAGATACTCTCCAACAAAAGCTCCAATGAAAGGTCCTAGAAGCAATCCTATTGGCGCATAGAACAAACCAATAAGCAAACCTAGATTTGCTCCCCAAACAGCTTTCTTACATCCTCCAGCTTTATTAGTAAGCCATCCTGGCACAACAAAATCGAGCAATGTGACAACCGATACTAACAAAAACATCAAAACAGCCAGGATGATGATAACAGGATTGGGAGCAGCAATGCAACACAGAATCATTCCAACAAAACTAAGCGGAGGGCCAGGAAGCCCGGGAACAATTGTTCCAAGCAATCCAACGCCATTCAGCAATGCCGCACACATAAATAAGATATCTGGTATTGTCATCAAATACTTCCTTTTAATTATTTACCTGACTCATGTAAGTCAACACTAACTTGTTCTTCTTGAATGAATCGGGCGCTTGCATATATATTTCGTCAATCTGCGGAGTTGTAGTTACAAAGCCATAATAATCTCGTGCTTCATAACAAAGGCGCAAAAACCAAGTTACTCCTAACACATTGTCATAGTTGTCTTTCACAAAACGGGTTTCGAGACGATCCACTTCGTTTTGCAGCCGGAGTTCCTCGGCACCTAGTTCCTGAATGATCTCCTGTTGAGTATAACCATCCAGATACATCTTGCTCTCGCGTTTTGGCAGGTCATCATACATAATCTTCAATGAATCTCTCTGCGTAAGGAACGCATAAAGACGTTCGTTCAACTCTGTGCCTTCTATCTTAACGATATTATCCGCAATACTAATTGTCACCTTTCCTGGTTCCAATACCATCGGGAAGTTATCGGTCCCCATATACAGACGTACCATCATGACAGAATCAAGTGCGCCAGTCATATCGAATTTCCCATGAAGCACCTCACACGAATCTATTGCTTTGAAGTCATAATTCTGTGAGCCCACCTCAAACTGCTTGATATAGGCCACCGTTCCATCTTGGAAATACTGCGACGTAGTACCTTCAATCACATATTTATCAGCACATGATACACACGCTAGCACCACCAAAGAGGATATAACTACAATGTAAAATCTATTCTTCATCTAAGCTTTTTCGTTTTTAATTATCTAAATACCACCAGAGCGTATTACCAAACGAACGTCTTAACTTATTCTTGCGAACAAGAGTACTCTCGTCAGACTCGAGGATGGAACAATAGTCTTTATATTGATTCAACATCAAAGTGTCAACAAAGGCGTTAAGAGAGTCCTTCCCTATCGCCTTTGCCTGTAGCAACATGGCCTCACGATAGGCTTTCGGAAGATTCTGCACATTAACAGGTGACGACAGATTAAAATAATGCTTAATGGTCTGTGTGAACCCACGTAAATCTTTCTGTAACAGTTTTCCGCAAAGAATATAATCTGCCAGCAATGGATTATGTCGGGTTGATGGATTCTTCTTCAGCAGACTTACATACTGGTCGAAAGACGTTACAGAAGCATTTGCCCATGCCCCCAACGAGGTTTGTATATCCTTACATGTAAAGCGATGTAAACGGGTGACTGTATCGTCCATCATCATCAGCGACTGCTCAGCATAGGGTTGGGGATAATCAAATAGTTTCTCGCCCAACAAGCCTTGTTGAGCCAACGCATACATACGCATCTCATTCAATCGTGGGGAGGTATTCAACGACGTCTCTCCTACCCTACTGGCACCTTCAAAATCATCTTCAAGCAATAAGCGTTCTGCCTTTAACTCATACATATACACATCATCGGCTGATGCGTTTGCACCGCAAACAATCATCATCAGGAACATCATCGCATAATTAGGCCACAAATATCTTGACAAATGATAATCACCATCATTGATGCTTTCACCTGGCAACCGTCTTTTCAGATACAACAATAGTAAAAACAAAACTATAAGCAACGGAAGTGCCCATACCCATTGCCCAAACGTAAAGTCCTCAATAACAGCACGATTAAGACTTGTGAGAATTGCCAGCCCCAAGAACGAAGGAAAAAACGTGAGCGCATACCAACGTCCTACCAATTTCGATACTTTTGCGACAAACTATTGGATTGCCACCAGAGATACCGTGATAATCAGCGCACCATACAACCGTCAATAGGTAGTATAGCCACTAGAAAACACATACTGGGCCTCGGCCAGCACATCATTCTGCATGCAGAACAAGTAGATGAAACTGAACAATGCAAACAGGACAATGGTTGTCAACCGTATGATGTTGTTGATGGATTGCGGTAATGGGTTATTATAATTCATTGTTTTTTCAACACAACAGCTGTACGGGCAGGAATATAAAGCTTCAGCCAACCCTTATGCTGTTTTGTATATAATGCGTCAGGAATTGTGAAATGTTCTATTGTATCATCCGTAAGGTTGTTACCCCCATATACACTAGCGTCGGTATTGAGTACAACCTTGTAAGACCCTTCCTTTACGAGGAAGCCATAATCGACAAACGACTTGTCAGGGCTGAAATTGAAGACAAATAACAAATCACCACGGGTATAAGCAAGTACCTGATCACCATCGTTATGCCACACCTCCTGTACCTTCGTTTTCTGAATTCCCTTCGTACCACCGATAAGATGAATCATCGCGTTGTCAAAGTCACCCAAATAGTGATAACACAGTTCTTTGTTATCAACAAGATTCCATTGGCGACGTGCATACTTATGACTCCATCCATTTCCTTCACGAGGGAAATCTATCCATTCAGGATGACCAAACTCATTACCCATAAAGTTTAGGTAGCCACCATTAATTGTAGAAGCTGTCAACAATCGTATCATCTTATGTAAAGCAATTCCACGATTGACCATGAAGTTCTCATCTCCTTTCTTAAAGTGCCAATACATGTCGGCATCAATGAGTCGGAAGACGATGGTCTTATCACCTACAAGTGCTTGATCGTGACTCTCTGCATAGGAAATTGTCTTCTCATCGGCTCGACGATTGGTTAACTCCCAAAACATTGAAGAAGGTTTCCAATCTTCGTCCTTCAACTCCTTGATGGTCTTAATCCAATAGTCTGGTATATTCATCGCCATACGATAGTCGAATCCATAGCCTCCATCCTTAAACGGAGCAGCCAAACCTGGCATGCCACTCACTTCCTCTGCAATGGTAATCGCACTTGGATGGACCTCATGAATCAACAAATTGGCAAGAGTAAGATATGCTATCGCCTCATCATCCTCGTGGCCATTATAATAATCTCCATAACCTCCAAATGCTTCACCTAGTCCATGACTATAATAAAGCATACTGGTAACGCCGTCAAATCGGAATCCATCGAAATGGAACTCCTCCAACCAATACTTACAGTTACTCAACAAATAGTGAATCACCTCATTTCTACCGTAGTCGAAACAAAGGCTGTCCCATGCAGGATGTTCACGCCGTCCACCTTGCATGAAGTACTGACAAGGATCACCTGCAAAGTTTCCCAAGCCTTCCATCTCGTTCTTCACGGCATGGGAATGCACGATATCCATAATGACGGTTATCCCCTGACTATGTGCTTCATCAATAAGGGCCTTCAACTCTTCTGGTGTGCCAAAACGACTAGATGGTGCAAAGAAATTACTGACATGATAACCGAAACTTCCATAGTAAGGATGTTCTGCAATCGCCATAATCTGTATACAGTTATATCCATCTGCGATAACACGTGGCAATACATTATCCTTGAATTCCGTATAAGTTCCGACTTTCTCCGCATCCTGAGCCATACCAATATGACATTCATATATAAGCAACGGTGAGGTGTTTGGCTTGAATTTCTTTATGCGCCATTTGTAATCTACTTCTGGAGCCCAAACCTGAGCTGAGAAAATCTTGGTAACATCATCTTGAACCACCCGATTGGCCCATGCAGGAATTCGTTCACCTTCACCTCCATTCCAATGTACACGAAGTTTATACAAGTCACCATGCTTCATTGCACGGTTAGGAAGAGTCAACTCCCACACGCCGTTCTTCTTTGCCTTCATCTGATACTGAGGTATCTCCGTCCAGCTATTGAAATCACCAATCATATAGATAGCTGTTGCATTCGGAGCCCATTCACGGAAAACCCAACCGCTATTGGTCTTATGAAGTCCGAAATAAAGATAGCCAGAAGCAAAGTCAGACAAAGTCTGCTTTCCTCCATTCGTGAGTTCATTCAATTTATATAACGCATGTTCATGACGCCCCCTAATTGCGTCTTCAAAAGGCTCTAGCCAAGCATCGTTCTTAACAAGACCGATCTTTTCAACTTTGGGTGTAATCGTTTTCTTAGGCATAGGCGATATTTGTTTTATTTAATATCCTTAATTTTGAATATCACTTTCTGAAGTTTTTCTGCATCTGTAATGGCGGGCGCATGTCCATCCTCAGGGAAGAAGATGACAAACATCCCAGGATAGATAGTAACATATTGCTGTGCCGCCCCTTCATAGAATGTGATATCCTTCTCTGCATTATATGGATTTGCAGGCAAGTCAACACGAGGAGTATAACCCATCACTTCAGCTCCACTGATTGGGACTTGAATGTCAATCATCATATCATGTGTCTCCAACTTTGCTTCCTCCTTGGTCTTACCTTTCGTAACGACAAAGTTGGCAAACAAATCTTCTCCTTTAATGATGTCCTTACCTTCAGCCTTTAATGCTAAATCATTGCTACGGAGATAGTTCTCCACATCTTGAAATAATGGGTTCAATGCCACATATTTTCCAAAATTCGTTAATGAATCAATAATCATAGCTATACGATTAGTTATTGTTTGTTACTTCTATTACACCTTTTTTATAATAACCTTTACGGAGTACAGCCCCATTACGGTCTTTCTCCACAAAGGCACCATCCCGCACATCATCAACATAAGTACCCTCGAAGCGAATGCCATCTTTATCTTCTTCGACGCATTTTCCATTCTTCTTTCCATTACTGAAAATGCCTTTGAACTTATATCCATCCTTCATTCGTAGTACACCTTCACCATGCATCTCTCCTGCCTGCCAATTGCCATCATACAAATCACCATCTTTATTGGTATATTTTCCACGGCCTTGCTGTTGATCTTCCGCCCAATAACCTTCATAGACAGAACCGTCTGCCCAGGTGTAGGTTCCAAAACCGTCCATCATCCCATTCTTGAACGTCCCCATGTATCGGTTACCATCCACATAAGTAAATATTCCTTGACCTTGGCGTTTGCCAGCTACATATTCACCTTCATACTTATCACCATTCTTAAAGGTATAAATACCTTTTCCGTCCATCATGTCATTCTTCCATTGGCCTTTGTACACATCACCGTTGGCATAATTGTATGAGCCATAGCCTTCACGTACATCGTCCTTCATGTCACCATAGTAGGTAGATCCATCTGCCCAATCAAACAAACCTTTTCCATTCTTCTTATCGCCTGCCCATGAGCCACGATAGAACGCACCATCTGCCCATGTATAGACACCTTCCCCTTCACGCATATCCTGATGCCAATCACCGACATACTTATCACCATTATGATAAAACATCGTTCCTTGGCCTTCCTGATAGTCAGTATACCATAATCCATCATATCTATTGCCATTAGCGAACACATAAGTTCCATGTCCATGCTGATGGTCGTTTACCCATGAACCGACATACTTTTCCCCGTCAGTGAAAGCGTATGTACCCTCTCCGTGACGTTTGCCCTTCAGGTATTCTCCCTCATAAGTGTCACCTGTTTGGAAGGTAGTCTTACCCCTTCCATTAGGTTTTCCATTAGTCAGTTGTCCGTTGTAAATTGAGCCGTCCTTGAATGTGTACTGTCCCACGCTATTTTTTTGAGCATGAGCACCTATAATTACACACATCAATGCTCCGAATAATATATATTTACATTGATTCATCATAATCCGAGTTTCTGTTTATGTGCACAAAATTACGAATTATTATCGAAACCCACAAACATATTAAGATTATTTATGATTTTTCTTACATTAATAAGAATAATCCTATTGCAAAGCAATAACCTTTCTTATTAAAAGGTCAGTTCTGGGTATAATTGATTAACTCACGATAAACAGGATTACGAGTTAAAAGTTGGCGATTGCCGAGCACAAACAATTGCCGACGGGCACGAGTGACTGCCACATTTAGTTTGCGATCCACCTTGCATCCACCAACATCCACAATATTCGACAATATATCTAATTCGTACGGCTGTGTAATCGTTGTACCATAAATGATGACATTTCGCTGACTTCCTTGGTAACGCTCCACTGTATCAATCATCATCTTATCTACACAACAGAAGCCTCGGGCATACAAAGCCTGCCTTACGGCTACAATCTGCCGGCGGAATGGGACAATAATGCCCAGATCCTTACAAACATCAAACGGCATATTGTTCTCAGCAGCAAGATGAATCATCTGTTCAACAATCTCTGCAATTGTTTGTGCTTCAACAAGATTCATCTTAGGTTGTCGTTCTACCAATGATGGTAGCGGAATATCGATAAAGCCAAAACGAGTAGTAGCCACATAAGTCTCCGCCTCTGTATGAATCGTATATTTCAGGGGCTCGGTCTGATGTGGTAATCCCACAGGCTTCAACTGTTCATCATAAAAAATACTGTTGACAAAAGCAGCAATATCTGGATGCATTCGACCTTGATGATCCAACGAAGCCGTTACCTCTCTCTCTGGTCTCTGCAAGGCCATACCAAACAACCGTTCGAACATAGAATTGCAACAATTTGTCAGTCCTATAGTTTTGAGTTGAGATGATTCTACCTTCGCTACCTCTTCGTCCTGAACAACAACAGCAGGCAGCTGCTTGTGATCACCAATCATGACAAACTTACCTATCGACGGCAGCCCATCGTGTTCGTCACAAAGAAGTCCCAACAACTGAGGCTCGAGTATCTGTGAGGCCTCATCGAAGATAGCAACATCAAAACGACGCAATTTGAACAAAGCCTTGTGTGACAATATAGAACTGACGGTACCCACCCAAATTGGTATATTAAGTAATATGGAGCGTACAGCATTGCGATTGGTATCATCACCCACCATCGCTTCGAGCAAATGGGAACGATAGGCAGGGTCACATGATAAATCGCGCCCCAAACGGATGTAAGAACGTTCACCCAACATCTCACAGATTTCATCAACAGCACGATTGGTATAAGCCATCAGCAACAACGACTGACGTTCCAACACACATTCATCCACCATAGCCTTCAAAGCCACTGAGGTTTTTCCCGTTCCTGGAGGTCCTACAAGTAAGAAATAATCCTGTGCTTGCTTGGCGCGCAACACTATATTAGCAATTTGCGAATTAGGATAGGTACCCTTCAACGTCTGCGTATCATCTACCTCCGGCAACCTGCGTCCCAACAACAAATCTCGTCGTTGGGGGGAGACTTTCAAAAAGGCATAGAGTCCCTTGTATTGCTGGCGCATCGATGCATCCATATAGTCATGTTCGACAGCATAACGGCTCGCAGGATTAAACCATTTCATGTTGGTCTGTGGGTGGTTCAGTTGAAGGGTCAGCGTATCGTTGTCGAACCCCTCCACACTACATCGCAGCACCTGACGGGTCACAGCATTGTCTGCGGGTTTGTTACGTTGGTAGAGGATAACGGGATCACCCACCCTGAAATTTGGCGGAAGTTCCATCACTGCAGTATCAGCTGAAGGCTTTAAAAGCGTTACATGTGTAATTGGCTCACCTGTACACACCACTTCTTCCTGCACGAGAGAGAGGTCTATCATGATATCGCCATTCTGCATCTTGGTTTCTAAGTCGGCATTCCACAAACTAGCCATTCCACGTGTCGAGTCCGGACGGTTATCTCCCACCTTAGCAAGATATTGCTCGCGTGCAACAAACGTAAAAAAAGTATAGAAGTAATCAGCTGTGAGCTTATCCATCTCTTGGATAGGTTTCAGCAAATTTTCGAGATCTGGCTTGTTATAATCTATCCACAACTTATTGGTAACCCCATTCTGATTCAGGTCGTCAGCAGTCAAATGTTCCAAATAATCACGCACCTTGCCATCCCTTATTCCACGTTCCAGCTTCACGATATTGTTACGAATCGACATCATCTGCCAAACCATTTCACGAGCCGTTCGCTGTTCTTGCAGCATAGGATATCGTGAGTAGAAGAGATAACCACTGATGGCATTCTGGGAGATACCTAAATTATGATACAGGATTTCTTTATACAGAATCATCTGCATAATATGCTCACGTTTCGCAGCCTGTCGGAAACTATCCCACTGGCCCGATTTCATCTCAATGAGATTCCTATAGTCGCACTGAAGAAAGTCAAATCGACCCTGAATGCCCAATGCCTCACAGAAAAAAGATGGTTCCAACTGCACATTACCTTCCGCTCCAACAAAGTTAGGGGCAGCATATAACTGGTCAATAGTACGTCTAATATTGGAAAACTGCTTCTTACATTCGTTAAAGAACTCTGTATCAAGCCCCTCGCAAGTAGTGATGTCAACCATATTTGCCTTGAAAGCCTTGCGCATCGAATCAAAATAAGTGGCCTGTGAGTCGTTGATACAATCATCAAGGAACTGTCCAGCAATATTACCCAAAATCATTGCCTTCGACATTTCATCATCTGAGAATTTATCAAGCAGATAATTGAGTGGCGAGCTGCCATATTCCTTCATACAGCGGCACACAGAGGTGACATCTACCAGAAAGTCAGGGTCAATAATCAGCATCTCTGGTACCACTACCCCACTTTGCTCATCCACCGTACAATTTACTGCGTTGAACTGCATACCATCCTCCAATAGTGCTATCGCATCCAACGTTTGTTCGTTTTGATGGAACTCAATCTTCCACCCATCCTCGCGAGACATCTGACCACATACAGCATAGATGAATTGATCGTCTTTACTACAGAACACAAACCTCACAGACCTATGGCGAGTTCCTACTCCTTTATACGGCTGTCCTGCATCTTTCTTTCGCACATCTATCTTGCTCACGATTGCAGCTCGTAACTCATCTGGAATAGTGCTCTTGGTGAAATGAGCATACGCCTCAACAAAAGCACGTACATCCATTTCATAGGTATCTTCCTGAGGCTCTGTATCACCTTGCATCACATGTCGGGCACGCCAACGAAAACGGTCGACCTCATACAGACGATAATTTGTCAATCGACATACTGCCTGCAAACGCGAGAAGAAGTCGTTGTATGTTGTTGTAAGACCACGTAAATGTTCTGTACATACCCTGTGCAACGTATGATAATAATAGGAGTATTTGACTCTGAGCGATTGCTCCGAGTCATACATCTCCATGATATCGTTCCACAGTTCTTGATTCATATAACGTTCATCTCATAAGAAGAAAAGGAAGATCACACGTGTGAGTCTTCCTTTTCCTATGGGGTGGGTAAGCAATCTACATCGCGCCGCTACAACCTGCTGCCTTTGCTGCGATCAAGCCCTGGAGGATTAACAA
>CADBSN010000238.1 GCA_902797255.1 uncultured Bacteroidales bacterium
CCTATTTTTGTTGTGCAAAGTTACACTTTTATTTTGTATTAATCAGCAGCTTTTCGAAAAAACTTGAATAAATCTACTAATTCTTTGTAATTATTTGACTCATGTAAGTCAAATCGATTCCAAAGTACGTCTTCAAGAACAATTCCACCAAAACCACAGTCGCGTGCAAATTGAACACCATCGATAGATGTGACTCCTCTTGCGAATACTTTGTGAGTAATTTTGCGTCGCTCTGTTGCACGCTGAATCTCTGACGGGGTGGCATCGAGTACGACATATCCATACCGGTCTGTCAATTTGTCAAGATCATTTGGGGTGCACGAACGGGTGATAAATCCTTTGTATCCTTTCGGTTCGACAGGGTTACGTTCGCTAAGATGTATGCCCTTCAGCCCATATTCGTTTTGTAAATAGAAATGGTCGTTCACAATGATACGATGATACCATTTGTTAGGCATAAGTGTCAGCAGACGTTCACAGAATATTGGTTCTGAGTCAGGCTTGCGTATATGCAGCATATCCATCCCTTCTTCAAACAAAGTTTGGAGAATGGTATTTTCTTCCACGAAGAAGAAAGGTGGAGTGGCTACTACGAGTTTCATGACTGAGTGTTGATGGTTTCAAGGGTATATTGACTACTTCCGTCAAAGCAGTGTGTACATATCTGGCATTTGGGAAGACCGATACTCTCGACCAATGTTTCGAGTTTGCTGAACTGAAGTGAAGAGAGGTTAAATCTGCGTCGAATCTCCTCAACCATCCTCTGATACTCTGGAGAGTCGGTCTTGACGTAATTATCAATGTTTGTATTTTCAGCCCCTTCAAAGTCCTTGATGACACGTCGTGTAATTAGTTCCATATCGCCTTGAGATCGTGAGAAGTTGATGAATGGACATCCATAGATGAGTGGAGGACAGGAGATGCGCATGTGTACTTCCTTGGCTCCGCATTCGTAGAGTGCTTTGGTGTTGTCTCGCAATTGGGTTCCACGTACGATAGAGTCATCACAGAACAGCATCCGTTGGTCTTTCAACATTTGACGATTGGCGATGAGTTTCATTTTTGCTACGAGGTTACGTCGTTCTTGATTGCTTGGAGTAAACGAACGTGGCCATGTAGGTGTATATTTCGAGATGGCACGTCGGTAGGGGATTCCATGTCCTGCAGCGTAGCCTATTGCCATTCCTGTTCCAGAATCGGGAATACCACATGAACAGTCGACTGGTGTAGGGTCGGCCTCTCCCATGGTCTTTCCACAATTGTAACGTACGTCCTCCACATTGATACCTTCATAGGACGAAGTGGGGAATCCATAGTAGACCCAGAGGAAGGAGCATATCTGCATGCCTTTGTTTGGTTTGCGAAGTTGCTCGATGTAGTTGGCCTGCATACGTATGATTTCGCCTGGTCCGAGATAGCGCTCGATTTCGAAACCGAGGTTCTGGAAAGCGGTCGATTCGCTGGTTACCGCATAAGCGTCTTCCTTATGTCCAACCACGATAGGTGTACGTCCCCAAGAATCGCGTGCTGCGATGATACCGTCTTCTGTGAGCAACAAAAGGGAACAAGACCCTTTGACTTCGCGGAACACGTTCTCGATACCCTCTACGAATGTCTTACCTTTAATGATAAGAAGTCCGATGAGTTCCGTCTGGTTGATTTTTCCCGAACTGAACTCAGAGAGGTGCATGTTTTCGTCTAGAAGTTTGGAGGCAAGTTCTTCCTTATTATTTACTTTCGCTACGGTAACGATGGCAAATCGTCCGAGGTGGCTGTTCATAAGAAGAGGTTGTGCGTCTGTGTCACTGATGATTCCGATACCAGCATTACCCTTGAACTTGTCAAGACTGTCCTCAAATGCGGAACGGAAATAAGTACATTCGAGATTGTGGATAGAACGGTTGAACCCTGTCTCTTTGCTGTAGGTTGACATACCACCTCTCATGGTACCAAGGTGAGAGTTGTAGTCTGTCCCGTAAAACAAATCGTTGACACATTCTTTGGTTGATATCGTTCCGAAAAATCCTCCCATATAATTTATGAATTGTTAATTGAAATATGAATAATGTATGATTAATCTTCTTTGATTTGAAATTTTATTTTTTCCTCGTCCAGATATGCATTGATAGAACAGCCTGGTTGCAATGTGGTTTCAACAATCATTTCCGAGATACCATCTTCAAGGTGCTGTTGGATAGCACGTCTAAGTGGTCGAGCTCCAAATTGTTTATCGTAACCTTTCTCTGCAATGAATTTCTTCGCATCATCATTGATGGACAGTTTGTAACCGAGTGCTTCAATACGTTGGTAAAGCCCTTCGAGTTCGATGTCGATGATGCGTGTGATTGCATCAAGGTCGAGTTGGTCGAAGGTAATAATTTCGTCGATACGATTCAAAAACTCAGGTGAGAACTGCTTGTTGAGCGCTTTCTGAATAACGCTACGGCTAACCTGTTTGTCATCCATTCCTGCCATTGAAGAGAAACCTACACCACGACCGAAGTCTTTCAATTGTCGTGTTCCTACGTTTGAAGTCATGATGACAACCGTGTTACGGAAGTCAACGGTGCGTCCATTGGAATCTGTGAGTCGTCCGTCATCCATCACTTGAAGAAGTATATTGAATACATCAGGATGTGCTTTCTCTATCTCATCAAGCAGTACAATTGAGTATGGCTTACGACGTACTTTTTCTGTCAACATACCACCTTCTTCATAACCAACGTATCCAGGAGGTGCTCCAACCAGACGACTGACGGTGAACTTCTCCATGTATTCAGACATGTCGATGCGTACCAAAGCATCGGTCGAACCGAACATGTGCTCAGCCAGTTTCTTTGCAAGATAGGTCTTCCCTACGCCGGTTGGTCCAAGGAACATAAATGTGCCGATAGGACGGTTCGGGTCTTTTAAACCAATACGGCTACGTTGGATAGCACTAACGAGTTTGTCGATAGCATCGTCTTGTGCAATCACTTTCGATTTCAACTCCTGACGCATTCCTTTCAGCCGTATACCTTCATCCTGTGCCATTTTTGATACAGGGATGCCTGTCATGATTGATACCGTTTCAGCTACTTTATCTGCATCGACGGTCTCACGGTTCTCGACAAGTGTGCTTTCCCAGTCTGCTTTCATCTTCTTAAGCTGCTCACGTAGGTTCTTTTCTTTATCGCGATAATCTGCAGCACGTTCATAGTCTTGATTTTTGACCGCCTGTTCTTTGTTTCTGACAGCTTCGTCAATAATCTGTTCCTGCTGTTCTATTTCTTTGGGTACATTGATGTTGTTGATGTGTACCCTTGAACCTGCTTCGTCGAGTGCGTCAATGGCCTTGTCGGGGAAGAAACGGTCCGTTACATAACGTTCTGTGAGGTTGACACATGCGTCAATCGCATCTTCTGTGTATGTTACGTTATGATGCGCCTCGTAGCGGTCTTTGATATTGTGGAGAATAATCTTGGTTTCCTCCACGGTTGTTGGCTCGACAATAATCTTTTGGAAACGACGTTCGAGGGCACCATCTTTCTCAATACTCTTTCGGTATTCATCAAGGGTTGTAGCGCCGATGCATTGGAGCTCTCCTCGAGCTAATGCTGGTTTCATCATATTAGCGGCATCCATCTGTCCTGCTTGATTGCCAGCACCTACGAGGTTGTGTATTTCATCAATGAAAACGATGATATTTGGATTCTCTTTCAACTCGTTTATGATGGTACGCATACGTTCCTCAAACTGACCTCTGTATTTCGTACCAGCAACAACTGTTGACATGTCTAGAGAAATAATACGCTTATCAAACAGAATACGTGATACTTTACGGTTGATGATACGGAGGGCAAGCCCTTCTACAATAGCACTTTTACCCACACCTGGCTCACCTATCAATACAGGATTGTTCTTTTTCCTTCTTGATAATATCTGTGCGATACGCTCAATTTCTTTTTCACGTCCCACAACTGGGTCAAGCTTCCCTTCCATTGCTGCTTTGGTGATATCTGTTCCGAAAGTATCAATTGCAGGGGTGTCCGACAATTTTTGTTTGCTGTTTGTTGTCTTAGCAGTTTGGTTGTTTCCCTTGCCGCGGCTTGAGGGTGGAGCGTCTTCCTCTTCGTCTTCATCCTCAAAGTCAATATCTGCCTTAGGGGTAGGAGCTTGTTTCGTGAGTGTTGCTAACACACTATTGTATGAGATGCCGTTATTGTTAAGGAATTGCATCGCAGGGATGGCCTTATGTTTCATCAGACCCAGCAAGACATGCTCAGACTTGATGCTGTCACTCTTTTGCAGTTTTGCTTCCAGCATGCCCAGTCGTAGAATATTTGATGTTTCCTCACTGACGCTTAGGTTGTCATCTGATGTCTGTGACATCGTATGTGACTTTAAATTATCTTCTAGGTTGTGTTTGTATTCTTGAACATTCAACAGCAACTCGTTTTGCAGAATGCGGAATGCATGGTTCTCCCCGTCACGAATAATACCGAGCACCAGATGCTCTGGTTCAATCGTCGTGTTGTGGAGCCTCATTGCTTCTTCTCTACTATAGGAGAGTATTTGCTTTAGTTTATCTGAGTAGGGTAGTGATAAATTCATGTTACTGTACATTATGTGTTGTTATGTACATTTGTCTTAACAAATATCATGCCAATTACTGCAACCATTTAGTCAGACGGGTTATGATGTCCGACTTGTCTGGTTCTGGCATGTTGGTAATATTTGATCCGTGGTCACCTCCTGGCTGTACATAGACTCTCATGTTCTGTTTCTTCTTACAATTGAGCCAAGTGCATACTCCACTTGCGCTCCATGGGTCAGCCTCTCCATAGATGAAAATCATCGTTGGGTCTTCTTTCTTCAAGAACTTTACCGTGCGCTTGTAGAGTGTAGGGTCAAACTCATAATGACGTAGCTCTGGTGTGAGCATAATCTTTTTCAAATAACCCTTGGTCGACTTTACTTTTGTCCACTTTTTCAGCCCTTTGAGCGAATAGCCATAGTAGCCTAACTCTCGTATTGCTTGTACATCAAATGGCAGGTATTTATTTGGATAGGCGAAATAATCTGGCCCTGATACTTGTACAAAATGGTTGAATAGAGGTTCGTCTGGACCTGTCACAGAAGGGATGGAACTTGCTTTTGTGCCATATTGAAAGTGTGCAAAAGCATATTCTAGCACCATGTAGTCGAAGATTTCTTCGATAGGTAAGTAGAAGTGAAAGTCGTGTCTTTCGCAGTATGCTTGGAATCTCGGAACCATTGTGTCTCGGCGTTTCAGCATTTCCTGCTGAGCTCTGAGTACGATGGCACGTTCTTCTGCTGTTCCTGCCTTTTTGGTAAGGAATACTTCATGTCGCCCATCCTCAACAGAGCGATTCAGCGGTGCTACATAACTGACACTTGCATCCACATCGTTTGGATAGGTGGCGCGATAGAACATTGTTGTCTGTCCACCTTTACTGGTCCCTGTGCTGATCCACTTTCCTTTGAACAACTGGCCTAAGGTAACCCTTACGTTGTGAAGGTCGCGTAGAGAGTTGTCTACAGTCATATAGTCCCAGTTACATGGTTCTGGAACAGATTGGTCAAAGTATCTGTATTCGCACAACACGATATTCGCTTTGAACATTCTTCCCAATTCGATGTCATAGAGAGGACTCATTCCGTAGCTGGCAGTGTAACCCTCTGTGACAATCACGGTGGGTGCGTTGATGTCTCTAAGACATACGAAAATCCGTTGTCCGAAAGTGCCTTTGTCTGCGTTGTCACCATCTACGTTCTGACATATCTTCATCACGTATTTCTCTTTGAACGAACGAGATTCTAGCGGTCGAACATCGCTGATGCCATTCAAAGCTATCAATTGCCGCATGAAAGCAGTTGTGTCTTGCTGGGCAACCACAAGAGTGGTGACTAGCATGAGATGGATGCAGAAGAGGATTCTTTTCATGTGGGTAAATGTATATAAGTGTTATGAGGCACCTTTAGGATATTTCTATTAGTAAGCTCTTGCGATGAGAACTCTGTATTTGGCAGGCTTGCCGCTAACCATATCTGTACCAGGAGTTTGTTCGAACATGTATGGGACGCACCTGATGGTTGCCTGTGTCTCTTCCTTGATTTTGGCTTCTGTTTCTGGGGTTCCGTCCCAGTGACAGAGGAAGAAACCTCCGTCTTTGATCTTCTCCTTGAACTCTTCGTAGTTGTCACATTCGTAGATGTGTGCATTACGGTAGTCAAGAGCTTTCTTATAGATGTTTGCTTGGATTTCTTCAAGCAGATTCTTTACATAGTCTTCTATGCCATCTATGCTGACAGTTTCTTTCTCAAGTGTGTCACGACGCATCACTTCTACTGTACCGTTCTCAAGGTCACGTGCACCGAGAACCAAACGTACGGGAATACCTTTCAGTTCGTAGTCTGCGAACTTGAATCCTGGACGTTTTTGGTCATCGTTGTCGTACTTCACACTGATGCCCATTGCTTTGAGGTTGTTCACGATTTCCGATACCTTATTATTTATAATAGCGAGTTGCTCATCTGTCTTCCAGATAGGAACAATGACCACTTGTATAGGTGCGAGATGTGGCGGAAGTACCAATCCGTTATCGTCGGAATGTGTCATGATAAGTGCACCCATGAGGCGGGTTGATACGCCCCAGCTAGTTGCCCATGCATATTCTTGTTTGTTTTCTTTATTAAGGAATGTAACTTCGAAAGCTTTTCCAAAGTTCTGTCCGAGGAAGTGGCTGGTACCGCTTTGCAGTGCCTTACCGTCTTGCATCATCGCTTCGATAGTGTAGGTGTCGAGTGCTCCGGCAAATCGTTCTGTCTCACTCTTCACACCCTGAATGACTGGTACAGCCATGTATTGCTCTGCAAAGTCTGCATAGACCTTCAGCATCAGCTTGGCACGATCTTCAGCTTCTTCACGTGTGGCATGTGCCGTATGTCCCTCTTGCCATAAGAATTCTGATGTGCGTAAGAACAAACGTGTGCGCATCTCCCAACGCATTACGTTACACCATTGGTTACAAAGGATAGGGAGGTCACGATATGAATTCACCCAGTTCTTGTATGTATTCCAGATGATGGTCTCAGATGTTGGACGTATGATGAGTTCTTCTTCTAATTTGGCTGCAGGGTCTACCACAACACCGTCGTGTGTCTCGTTCGTTTTCAAACGGTAATGGGTCACAACTGCACATTCCTTTGCAAATCCCTCTACGTGTTCGGCTTCCTTGCTAAGAAACGATTTTGGAATCAACAATGGGAAATAGGCATTCTGAACGCCAGTCTCTTTGAATTTCTTGTCTAACTCGCTCTGAATCTTCTCCCAGATGGCATAGCCATAAGGTCGGATGACCATACATCCGCGTACGTCTGCTTGCTCTGCCAACTCAGCTTTCACCACCAATTCATTATACCATTGAGAATAGTTGACACTTCGTTTCGTCAACCCTTTTAGTTCTGTTGCCATAATATATTAAAAATGTATTTCCTATAAACCATTTAATTACCTTCAATCAATCAGCATGCGCAAAATCGAGTACAAATTTACGAATTAATTCATAATCATCATAGGTAAAAGTATGTGAAAAATGAAAAAAAACGTTCTTTTTATAAAAAAAATCACCAATATGAGTTTTATTTCGAGAAAAATACCGATATTTGCACTTGAAAACAGTATGTTTTGTTTAATCGATTAAATTATGAAGAATTTTAAATTTCTTGCAGTAGCACTTAGTGCTCTTCTCATCCTTTCAGGATGTGGTAACATGAACAACGCCACAAAAGGTGGACTTCTTGGTGGTGGTGGCGGTGCAGCTCTTGGAGCTCTCGCTGGTTATTTAATTGGTAAAGATGCCAAAGGTACAGCTATCGGTGCAGCCGTAGGTGCAGCCGTAGGTACAGGTGCAGGTGTCATCATCGGTAAGAAGATGGACAAGGCTAAGGCAGCAGCTGAGGCAGTTAAGAATGCACAAGTTCAGTCAATCAAGGACGCTAACGGTCTTCAGGCTGTTAAGGTTACATTCGACTCTGGTATCCTCTTTGCAACTAACAAGTCTGACCTCAACGCAGCAGCTAAGACTTCTCTCCAGAAGTTTGCCAACGATGTGCTCAAAGTTAACACTGACATGGATGTTGCTATTGTTGGTCATACCGACAACACTGGTTCTGATGCCATCAACAACCCACTTTCAGAGCGTCGTGCACAGGCTGTTGAGTCTTATCTCAAGTCTTGTGGTGTAAGTGCTGCTCAGTTCCGTTCAGTCGGTGGTGCTGGTTCATCTCAGCCTGTTGCTGATAACAGCACAGCTGCAGGTCGTCAGCAGAACCGTCGTGTAGAGGTATTCCTCTATGCTTCAAAGGCTATGATTGAGGCTGCTGAAAGAGAAGCTGCTCAATAAGCCGAACAAGAAAACAAATTATTTCCAATGATGTAATTTGTTAGAGAATGAGGATGTGTGACCCGCTTGTCACGCATCCTTTTTTTAGAAAAAGAAATTTACACTTCTCAACTTTCAACAACCCTTCATGAAAATAGTCAAGCGAATCCTGAAGATAATCATGTGGATTGTCATCTTGTTCTTTGTCCTGTCAATCGGTATGACGGTTGTCTACCGATTCTATGCTGTACCTATTTCGCCTTTGATGGTGATACGTCTCGGTGAACAGTTAAAGGACGGAAAGCCTCTTAAGCTTGCTCATCGATGGGTGCCGCTCGACAGCATCAATTCTTCTTTACCACAGGCTGTGTGGGCAAGCGAGGATCAGAATTTCTTCAAACATGACGGATTCGATTTCAAAGCCATCGAGAAAGCCATACATGAAAAGGAAGAGAAGGGTAGAGTGAGAGGTGCCAGTACCATCAGCCAACAGACAGCCAAGAATGTGTTCCTTTGGCCAGAGTCATCATGGACTCGAAAAGCGTTCGAGGTCTATTTCACGATTTTGATTGAGACCTTCTGGTCAAAACATCGCATCATGGAGGTGTATCTTAACACTATTGAGATGGGTGATGGTATTTATGGAGCAGAAGCTGTGGCTCTTGAACATTTCGGATGCCATGCTGCTCATTTGAATGCTAATCAAAGTGCGCTGATTGCTGCATCGTTACCCAATCCGTTGAAGCGAAATAGCGCAGCACCTTCTTCATATATGTATAAACGCCAACGCCAGATCTTAAAGCAAATGAAGAACTTGGGGCCTTTCCCGAAAGAGTAAATAATGAAAAAATCTTAAAAAGTAACTGTCGTGTCATATATTATTTGTATCTTTGCCAATTAATTGGGCCAAAGACTAAGGGTGAAAGGCTCAAGACGGAATATATGAAACGCTAAACTCTGTAAAATAAAACAATATGAGAACTATGAAAAGATATTTCGGTTATTTGTCTGCAATAGTGCTCCTTGCAGTTGCTGTAGCTTGTAGCAACAACCGCTACGAGGATTATATGACTGTTATTCCTAAGGATGCACAAGGTGTGGCAGCTGTAAGATTCGACAATGTTGTGAACAAGACTGGTGTAGCTCGTTCTCCACTCATTCGTTTGGCATTAAGCAAAATGAGTAGTGCGATGAGTGCTGATGTCGAGACGAAAGTGAAGGCTTTGATTGACGATCCTTCGCTCTCAGGTATTGATTTCAGTAGCCCAGCATACGCTTTCGTCATCAACCGTCAGACCATAGGTGTGACCATGAAAGTGGAAGATGCATCGTTGCTTGACGAACTGGTGTCGACGATGGTGAAGTTGGATTTCTGTACCAAGGCAAAGAAGTCAAATGATTATCAATGGACCAGTTTGGCTGACGGTAGTGCCCGTATGGTTTATTCCGATAATACCTTGTTGCTTGTGTTCTCTAACACAGAACAGGCAAAGTCGCTCGATCAGATGATGCTCGATATGATGAGATTGGATGCCGACGATTCGTTTGTGACCACTCCTCAGTTTGCGAAGTTGAGTGAACAGAAGTTCGAGGATCTGCAGGTTTATTTTAATTTAGGTGTTGAAGGTATCAAACAGGCAGACTTCTTGAAGGAATTGCTGCCAAAGGGTGCAAAACCTGCTGACTATGAATTTGTTGCCGGATTGAATTTGCGTGAAGGAGGTGTGGATGTCCAGGGTCTTTTGTTCAGCACGAACGAGAAAGCTCAGGAAGAGTTCGATAGCTACTTTGCAAGCTTCAAGCCTATGAAAGGTGATTACATCAACAAGATTCCTGTTGGTTCCAAAGTATGGGTATGTATGGGAACTGACGGAAATAAGTTGGTCGACCTGATGAAGCGTGTGCCGAAAATCAAGGAAGTTTTGTTGGCTGCCGGATTTGTGATTGATGCAGAGCAGATGCTGAGAGCTATCGATGGCGATATGATGATTTATATGAAACCTGAAAAAGAGGAGGTAGGCATGTATGCTCAGCTTGGAAACAGCGATTTTATGAAGGATGTGGATTCATGGATGGAGTCTGCCGAGAAGTACGGTTACTCGTTGAAGTTGGAAGGCACAGGCAAGTATCAGGTTCAGGGCGACGATATCGATTTGCATTGGGCTTTGGACGACAATCAGTTATATGTCGGAACTTCAACTTATCAGCCACTCTCTGTTCAAGGCCAGAACAAGCATGCAGAAGATATGGATGACGCGCTCTTCTATGCGTTTATCGACCTCAATTTCCAACATGTCATAGCGAATAGTGTGGTCATCAAGTCCACCCAACCAGGTGAAATCATTATCAAGGCCGACATTGCTTCGTTCCCTGAAATATTGTGGAAAGGACTGTGATTAAAGTTGAAAGTTTAAAGTTTAAAGTTTATAGTGATAATTGAAAGTTTATTGTTGATAGGATTTGATGGAATCAATTATACTGAAACATACGCTACCAAAGGTGTTTGCACAAGTTGCAGACTTGCAGAGTGAGGTGTGGCGACATGAAGTGACGTTCGAGAAGGACAAACTCTACCTGGTGGAAGCCAATTCTGGTACAGGTAAGTCCTCGCTTTGCAGCTATATCTTTGGGTATAGGAAAGACTACGAGGGACAGATTTTGTTCGACGGAAACGACATCTCTAAGTTCTCAACAAGTAAGTGGGTACGCATCCGTCAGACCTCCTTGTCGCTCTTGTGGCAGGAACTCCGTCTGTTCCCCGAACTGACGGCCATGGAGAATGTAATCATCAAGAACAAACTGACCAATCATCAGTCGCGACAGCAGATTGAGACATGGTTCGACCAATTGGGCATTGCTGATCGCATGAATGCAAAGATTGGACGTATGTCGTTCGGACAGCAACAGCGTGTGGCACTTATCCGTGCCCTCTGTCAGCCCTTCGACTTCATCTTCGTGGATGAACCCATCAGCCATCTTGACGATACCAACAGCCGTATAGTGGGCGAACTGCTCATGTCCGAGGCACATCGTCAAGGAGCTGGTGTGATTGTGACGAGTATAGGAAAACATATTGAGTTGAACTACGATAAGGTGTTGAAGTTATGAATCTGGTTTGGAAATTATTGAGACAGCATATCAGCATCCCTCAGTTCGTGGGATTCTTCTTTGCCAATCTGGTGGGCATGACCATCATCATGCTTGGCATTCAGTTCTATACAGATACACAGGCCATCTATGAGACAGAGGATAGTTTCATGAAAGCTGATTACATTATTGTTAATAAGAAAATCAGTTCGATGACCACTATCACAGGTAAGTCGAGTGCATTCACGCGTCCTGAGGTGCAGGACTTGGAGAGTCAGGAGTTTGTCGAGCGACTTGGCATGTTCACCTCATCAGTCTTCGATGTGAGGGCATCCTTCCGTCTCGACGAGAAGACAAGCTTCGCTACTGAGATGTTCTTCGAATCCGTTCCCGATGAGTTTGTTGACGTGAAGAGCGACGAATGGAACTATGAACAGGGAAGCCGTGAGGTGCCTATCATCCTGCCTCGCAACTATCTTGACCTCTATAACTTCGGTTATGCCCAGAGTCGTAACATGCCTAAGTTGTCAGAAGGCATTTTGAGTGCCATCAGTCTGAAAATAGAGATATCGGGTGGAGGTATGCGTGACGACTACGAAGGGCGTATCGTTGGATTCAGTAGTCGCCTTAACACCATCCTCGTGCCACAAGTCTTTATGGATTGGGCTAACGAATACTATGCAGGAACCAAGGCAAAAACACCTACACGACTCATTGTCGAGGTGAACAACCCTACCGACGAACGTATTACTACTTACCTACAGGACAACAACTACGAGACCGATAAGGATAAGCTCGATGCCAGCAAGCAGACTTTCTTGCTGCGTATTATTGTGGCTATTGTGATGGCTGTGGGACTTGTTATCAGTATCTTGGCATTCTATATTCTGATGCTCAGCGTCTATCTGTTGGTTGAGAAAAACAGTACCAAACTCGAGAACCTGTTACTTATCGGTTATAGCCCGTCAAGGGTGTCAATGCCTTATCAGCTGCTCACTATCGGTCTGAACCTATTGGTGCTTGTCATCGCTTTCGTGGTCATGATGATCGTACGTAATGTCTATCTGGAGATGTTCCAATCTTTCTTCCCGAATTTCGAGACTCCATCTGTTATGCCAGCTCTCCTAACAGGGGCAGCGTTGTTTGTCGTCGTGTCAATATTCAATGTAATCGCAATAAAATCTAAAGTGATGTCAATATGGAAGAGGAAAGACTAAGTCAGTTATACAAGCAAACTACAGGTAAATCGCCCGCTAAGATTGAACATCTGTTTGGCGGAGGAGGTAGCAGCCGCAAGTACTACGTTATTACCGACGAAGACGGCAGCACTATGTATGGAGTCACCAGCAAGTCACCTGGTGAGAATCTGGCTTTCTACAAACTCTCAAAGATATTTGCAGAGAAAGGCCTACCAGTCCCCGATGTCTATGCCATCAGCGAAGACAATTCCTGTTATCTTCAGGAGAACCTGGGAACGGTCACCCTTCAGGATTATCTCAAGGCCAACCGTGATGAGAACGGAGAGTATAACACCTCGGCCAAGTCAATGCTGCACAAGGTGATGGCACAACTGCCCGACTTCCAGTTCAAGGCAGCCAGCGGATATGTGTTCCAACAATGCTATCCCGTGTCTTCAATGGACGAAATGTCCATCATGTTCGACCTTAACTACTTCAAATACTGCTTCCTTAAACTCACAGGCATCGAGTTCAACGAAGTGAAGCTTCAGGAAGACTTCCAGCGATTCACCGTCGACATCATGTCTGATTGCCTCAACAACTTCCTCTATCGTGATTTCCAGTCACGCAACGTGATGATTGTGGATGGTCAGCCTCGCTATATCGACTATCAGGGAGGCCGTCGTGGACCTATCTACTACGATGTGGCGTCCTTCCTTTGGCAGTCGTCAGCCAATTATTCTGATGCGCTGAAAGAAGAGTTGGTCGATACCTATCTGACTTCTTTACTGCAATACAAATCCATCTCACGCGAGGAATTTGTGCGTCACCTGCGTAAGTTCGTACTCTTCCGCACCCTCCAGGTACTTGGCGCATACGGCTACCGCGGTCTGTGGGAGAAGAAACAATATTTCGTCAAGTGCATTCCGCTGGCGATGAAAAACCTCGAATGGCTCATCCGTAATGGAGTCATCAACGAATACCCATATCTCAAACAAGTAGCCGAGATGCTCGTTGAGGATCACTATTCACGTTCGTTCAATCCTGCCGTTAATCCCAAGCCCGCCCTTGTGGTCAAGGTGTTCAGTTTCTCCTTTAAGAATGGTGTTCCGCAGGACGAGAGTGGAAACGGAGGCGGTTATGTGTTCGACTGTCGAGGAACCAACAATCCAGGCCGTTACGATGAGTATAAGAACCTTACAGGACTTGATCAGCCCGTCATCGATTTCCTTGAGAAAGATGGCGAGATACTCAGCTTCCTCGAACACATTTATCCGTTAGTTGACTTCCACGCAAAGCGTTTCATCGAGCGCGATTTCACAAGCCTCATGATATCCTTTGGATGTACAGGCGGACAGCACCGTAGCGTCTATTGTGCACAGTGCATGGCCCAGCACCTCCATCGTAAGTTCGGTGTGAAGGTAATCCTCACCCATCGCGAACAAAACATCACGCAAGTACTAGAATAATTGACAATTAAGAGTTGATAGTTGAATGTTGATCGTTTATAGTCAGTTGTGAGCTTCGCTCAGTAGTTTATAGTAACAAGTTCTTGAACTTCTTGAACTCTTGAACTCTTGAACTTTTAATTTTTCACTTTTCACTCTTCACTCTTAACTTATCAACTGACTTTAAACTTTATCTCACTCTTCACTATGAACATATTCATCCTCGCTGCAGGTCTTGGAACACGCCTCAAACCCCTCACAGACACCATGCCCAAGGCATTGGTGCCTGTTGGAGGACGCCCATTATTGCAACTGCTCATAGAGAAAATCAAGCAACAATGCGACCAACCCGAGATCGTCATCAACATCCATCATTTCGGACAACAGATCATTGATTTTGTTGAGGCTCATCACAGCTTCGGTTTGCCTATCCGCTTCAGCGACGAACGCGATATGCTGCTCGAGACGGGTGGGGGGCTCAAGCAGGCCGCATCTCTCTTTGGCAACGATGATCCCATCCTCATCCATAATGTTGACATCCTCAGCAATGTAGACCTTGGAGCCTTCTATCAGCAACACGTCAGCGACCCCGACGTGGCCGCTACTCTCATCGTCAGCGAACGCAAGACCAAACGCTATCTGCTGTTTGATGACACCAACCGCCTCGTAGGATGGACCAATATAGAGACAGGTGAAGTGAAAGGGGCAAGAGTTCAAGAAGTTCAACGTTCAAGAGTTCAAGAAGTTCAAAAACTTGCTTTCTCCGGCATTCATATAGTATCCAAGTCGTTGATTGGCATGATGGATGAGTGGGAAGGTAAGTTCCCCATCATGGACTTCTACCTCTCGGTTTGCGACCAAGCCATCATCCGAGCCGACATCCGTTCAGACCTCAAGCTGCTCGATGTCGGCAAACTAGACAGCCTTGCCCAAGCAGAAGAAATGGTAAAGACGCTTGACTCTTGAATTCCTGAACCATACAGACATTTAACCTATGGTAGGGTCAAAGTATAAAAACATTCAACTTTTTCTAGGGTGTTCAACATACTATGTTGTCATCATTGTCATGGTCATTAGTTGTCATTAAGGATTTTGGATGGGCTTTTCATGCCATAAAATTATATATTAGAATAATATATATTTTATGAGCAAATTTTCGTATTCAATACTCTTAATGACAATTGACAATTAATGACAATGACAACGCACACGAAAAAATTTTATGTTAAATAGTTAAGGAATGATTCATAGACCTCAATATCATTGTTGTGTCTTTTTGTCGTAACAATCAAGTGTGATTTTTGCAACCCTTAAGGGTTACATAATTTCCCTTTAGGGGGAACAAAAACAGAAAGAACAAGACCCCCTCTAACTCCCACTGCAGGGGGAGGATAAAAAGAGGTCAACTAATTAACAATTCATCAA
>CADBSN010000239.1 GCA_902797255.1 uncultured Bacteroidales bacterium
AGCTTTTACTCTTGATTCAATTTCAGACATAATCTTAAATGTTTAAAAGTTAATTAATATTTTGTTTAGCGATTTTCTAAATCTGGGTGCAAAGTTACAAATTAATTCATAATGCAGAATGCATAACTCATAATTATTTCGGGATTTGTGCACACCAATCGTTTTACGTGTGCAAAAACCTTTTACAAAAAGTGCACTTTGCTACGTACAATATGCAGTTTTTACTGCTCGTTCTTGTTCGTACGCTTTCTTTCGAGGTGATCCAAGATAATCTTGCGGATACGCATACTCTTCGGAGTAACCTCTACATATTCATCCTCCTTGATATACTCAAGTGCTTCTTCAAGTGAGAGTTGGATTGGTGGAATGATACGTGCCTTCTCGTCTGTACCAGATGCACGTACATTGGTCAATTGCTTGGCTTTCGTCACATTCACTACCAAGTCGTTCTCGTGGACATGCTCACCCACTACCTGACCTGCATAGACAGTATCCTGAGGATAGATGAAGAACTTACCACGATCCTGCAGGTGGTCAATAGCGTACGCGAAAGCTGTACCGCTTTCCAATGCAATCATACTTCCGTTCACTCGGCGTATCATTTCACCCTTGAATGGTTGGTACTCCTTGAATCGGTGAGCCATGATGGCCTCACCCTGACTGGCTGTCAACACATTCGTACGCAGTCCGATAATACCTCTCGAAGGGATTTCGAATTCTATGTTCACACGGTCGTCCTGAGCCTCCATCGATAGCATATCACCCTTACGACGGGTCACCATATCTATCATTTTGCTTGAGAATTCCTGCGGCACATTGATGGTCAGTTCTTCTACAGGCTCACACTTCACACCGTTGATTTCTTTATAGATAACCTGTGGCTGTCCCACTTGCAACTCATATCCTTCACGACGCATAGTCTCAATCAACACAGAAAGGTGCAGCACACCACGTCCGCTTACAATCCACTGATCGGTACTTCCTTCTTTCTGCTCTACACGCAAGGCTAAGTTTTTCTCCAATTCGCGTTGAAGACGATCGTGGATGTGACGGCTCGTACAGAACTTACCCTCCTTACCAAACAGCGGAGAGTTGTTGATGGTAAACAGCATACTCATCGTTGGCTCGTCAATTGAGATGGTAGGTAATGCTTCAGGTGTCTCGAAGTCACAGATGGTATCGCCTATCTCGAAGTTCGAAAGACCTATCACTGCACAGATGTCACCACTCTCGACAGCATCCGTAGCTCTATGACCCATTCCTTCGAATGTGTGCAGTTCCTTAATTTTTGTCTTTTCCATCGAACCGTCATGATGACAGATGGTGATGTTCTGTCCTGAACGTAATGTACCACGATGCACACGTCCAACTGCGATTCGACCTGTGTAAGTCGAGTAGTCGAGCGATGTGATCAACATCTGAGGTGTTCCTTCCAGACGTTCCGGACCTGGTATCGTACTAAGGATAGTATCCATTAGATAGGTGATGTCGTTCGTCGGGGTTTTCCAGTCTTCACCCATCCAACCTTGCTTGGCCGATCCGTACACCACAGGGAAGTCCAACTGGTCTTCTGTTGCATTCAGTGAGCACATCAAGTCGAACACCATCTCATACACCTCTTCTGGACGGCAGTTAGGTTTGTCCACCTTGTTCACCACCACTACAGGCTTCAATCCTATCTCTAATGCCTTCTGCAACACGAATCGTGTCTGAGGCATCGGACCCTCAAATGCATCCACCAATAAGATACAGCCATCAGCCATATTCAGCACACGCTCTACTTCACCACCGAAGTCACTGTGTCCAGGAGTGTCAATCACATTAATCTTCGTATTCTTATAAACAATCGATACGTTCTTTGACAGAATCGTTATGCCACGTTCACGTTCCAACTCATTATTATCCAAAATCAACTCACCAGTCTGCTGGTTTTCTCTGAACAGATTACCAGCCAAAAGCATCTTGTCGACAAGTGTTGTCTTGCCATGATCCACGTGTGCAATAATTGCAATATTTCGGATGTCTTGCATAATGTTTTTCTCTTTTTTCCTAAAAATCGGGTGCAAAGGTACAAAAAAGTTTAGAGTTAAGCTGTTAACGGTTAGAGTTTTTTGTTGTTTTTCACTTTTCACTATTCACTTTTCATGTTTTTTTCGTAACTTTGCGCTCAAGAACGGAAGCCACATGACTCAACAAGAAGTAATTACCAGCGTGCAGAATCCACGCATCAAACAACTGCTGGCACTCCAGCAGAAATCATCAGATCGAAGGAAATCCAAACGCTTCGTTGTAGAGGGACAGCGTGAGCTCCAACACTGCATTGATGCTGGTCTCCAAATCGACACGGTCTTCTATTGCCCCGAGATGGTACCCCAATTCAATGTTCAGTTTTCTGCTTTCAACTTTCAACTGACGACGGTTTCGTCCTACGTCTATTCAAAAATAGCCTATCGTGGATCTACAGAAGGTATCATCGCCATCGTCCATCCCCCAAAGTCTTCACTTGCTGATTTAGAGGAGAAAGAGAAGGGATTATTTGTCATTTTAGAGCGTGTAGAGAAGCCTGGCAATCTCGGAGCCATCCTACGGAGTGCCGATGCGGCAGGAGTCACAGCCGTCATCGTATGTGACCCACTCACCGACCTTTACAATCCCAATCTCATCCGCAGTTCTATCGGAGCCATTTTCACCGTACCCACCGTTGCCTGCACTAGCGCAGAATGCATCGCATGGCTCAAACAACAAGGTATACAGATACTCACCGCACAGCTTCAGGATTCCAGCGCATACTACGATATCGATATGCGTCGTCCTACTGCTATCGTCATGGGTACAGAATCCACAGGCCTCACCCCCATTTGGCGTGAAGCCGCAAATGCCCACATCCGCATCCCCATGCTAGGTAAACTTGACTCACTTAACGTATCTGTCAGTGCAGCTATCCTAATGTATGAAGCCGTCCGACAGCGAACTATAATGTCAAAAGGCTAAGAGCGATGTAGAAATATATAATTAAAAATGTAAGAAATGGAGAGCGTTATCTATCCTTTTTTCTATATATAAAGATTAAGAAAAGTAATCAAAAAAACTTAAGTTAATAGGTTCTTTGGACAAAAAAATTCATTTTTAATGTGAATAAATAACCACTAACCACTTTTTTTTGTAATTTTGCAGCCGAAAATGAAAAAGCATAGTTTTAAAGAATGGTTTGCGGCTACAAGATATTGGTCTTTCCCTGTATCCACAATGCCGCTTGTAGTCACCTTTGCATATCTGTTTGCAAAGGGAATGGTACCCAGTGGATGGATGCCGTGGGTAATATTGGTGCTCGCGTTGCTGGGAGTGGTGCTACTGCATGCTGCAGGTAACCTCTTGAGCGACTGGTTTGATTACCACAGTGGAGTAGACAACAAAGAGGCATTTGCTGTACCTAATCTAGTATTCGGAAAGTTTCAACCCAAGGAATATTTGGTGCTAAGCATTGTGCTCTTCGTTTTAGGTTCGTTAGTAGGCCTCTGCATAGTAGCAATGAGTGGATTGGGCGTACTGACGGTCGGAGTCATCGCAGTTGCATTTACAGCTCTCTATTCATTCCTAAAATACCATGCGCTTGGCGATCTGAATATCTTTCTCATCTTCGGAGTGCTGACCGTCATCGGTCTGGCCTATGCTATTATAAATAGGTGGTGCTGGGATGCGCTTGTGCTATCGGTTCCTATCGGTATTATTACCGTATCGGTATTACACGCTAACAATACACTCGACATCCCTACCGACCGTGCGGCAGGCATTCACACCTTTGCGATGCTCATCGGCGAACAGGCCTCTGTGGTGCTCTACTGTTGTTATACGGTGCTTCCATTCCTGTGTGTCATCGTAGCTGTGATTATCGGCCTATTGCCCCTGACAGCACTCGTTTGTCTGCTAGCAGGAAAGAAAGCATACAACAATTTCAAACAGGCAGCCAGCTATCCGACTGTAGGACGTGAAGCGATGAAGATGCTTGACTTCCACTCATCCCAACTGCAGTTATTATTCTCACTCCTGCTAGCGGTTGGCTTAATCATTTCATATTGGGTATGATAACAGATAAAAAGCAAAAGGCTAAGAAAAAAGGGCATTTTTCATGGGGCACTTTTCTCTTTGCACTTTTGACGGCTGCAGTCCTTTGGTTCTTCATGTTCAGTCCATGGACTAGCGGACGATTCAATTTCTGGATAGAGATGTCATGTGCTGCTGTGGTGCTTACTACATTCACAATCTTCTTCACTTCCGACCGAAAAGCACTGTTCCACATTGAGAAACCTCTGCTGCAAATCGTAGCAGGAATTGCAATTGCTGCCGCACTATGGGGTGTGTTCTGGGTAGGCGACCGTCTATCCTCCCTCATGTTCGACTTCGCACGTCCAGAGGTAGATGCCGTTTATGCCATGAAGACAGGTTTGCCTCCATCTGTGATAGCAATCCTCCTGCTGGTGCTTATCGGTCCTGCTGAGGAACTTTTTTGGCGTGGATATGTACAGCGGTCACTTTTACGGGTCCTATCAGGGAAACATACTGCCAATTGGGCATTTATCGTAACGACGCTAGTATATGCATTGGTACATATCTGGTCCTTCAATTTCATGTTGATAATGGCAGCACTCGTAGCGGGAACAGTATGGGGCTTACTCTATCGCCTCAACCCCAAACTTCTCCCTGCATTAATCATCAGCCACGCATTCTGGGATGCTCTGGTTTTCGTAATACTACCTATCTAATCAATATGCTTTTTACCGTTTTTCCCTTGATCGTGATCGCAAGTAGTCATTATCAACAAGTCCCCCTAGAACTTCCATCATTCTACATGTTAGTTGGTTTTTATGATTAGTTTGTCACCACTCAAATCAACCTCAAACAAATGGGGTGTACGAATGGTGCGGCCTTGTGCATCCTTCTTATGATAGTGTACAGACATCATCCACTGACCATCGAACCGTTGGAAGAGCATAGAGTGACCATATCCCGGAGGTGTGATAGGCTCAGGTTCCTGTATCCATGGCCCATCAAGCATACCACTAGTTGAGTAAGCCACCCCCTGCGTGTAGACATCAAAGACCCACGAAGTCCAGACCATGCCAAGGCGACCTGTAGCTGTACGAAAAAGATAAGGACCATCGGTCACTTTGTTCCAAGTAATCTCTCCTTTATCATTCTTCTCTCGACTCCACGGTGAGTCGCTAGCACGGAAGAGAACTTTTGGTTCACCTATAGTACCACTAAGATCAGACTTCAGTTCAATTTTTTCTATTGTGCCGTTCCAGTTCTTTAACCATTCACCGCAGAACACCAAATAAGGCTTCCCATCGCTGTCCTTCCAATAAGTACCATCAAGCGTAGGACGATCTGCAGGCAAATAGGCTGCATCACCGAACGCACGGTAAGGCCCCATTGGATTATCGGAACGTAACACTTGCGAAGCACGACGCTCAATGACATTACCACGTACCGTATCAATCTTCACAGCCTGATTGGTGAATGTCGCAAAGTAGTAATACCAACCGTCACCCGTCTGATGCAACTCTGCAGCCCATATCATCGGACGAGAACCCATCCAAGAGTCGGCCTCAAATTCTGTGACACGGAACGGTCCTTCCCATAAACATAGGTCGGCACTGCGCCACATCATACCACCAGTTCCAGTCATGTAGTACATTTGTGAAGCTTTATCAGCAAATATTGCTGGGTCGCTCAGTTGAATCGAAGCGAGAGGCACATCCTTTCGAACCTGCCCATTGCGCTGTGCCGAAACTGAAAGCAAGCACACTATCAGCAATGAACAGACAACCGATAATTTCTTCATAATATCCAACATTAGTAAAACTTCACAACATCGTCAAACTTACGATGAACAGGACGGCTAGGGTCGCCTTTACGATAGCCAAGAGCGATGACGGCCATAACAGTCTCTTCCTCGGGGATGGAGAATAATTTGCATAGTTTGTCGGCTTCACGCATACCCATGATAAGGGTATCGAAACCCATTGCGCGAGCTTGCAGCACAAGATAGCAGTTGGAAAGGCCATTATCATAGGCTCCCCATCCATCACCTACCTCATTGGCAGGATTGCCTTGGAAGAAGCCAGACTTGCCTCGTTCGTAGGTAGAGACAATCAATACCGGTGCATTGATAATGCGCGATTTATTACCCCCGACAAGATCCTGTACAGCAGCAAGTTTTTCGGGTGATATGGCTACATAGTACTTCGTAGGCTGTTGGTTGGCCCACGACGGAGCCTCTTGAACGGCTGTAAGCAGTTTACGAACTTCTGCCTCAGAAATTTTCTTCGCAGGATCGTAGCTGCGGATGCTACGGCGGCTGATGATTACTTCGTCGAACGACGGTGACTTCTTCTCTTGTGCTAAGCCTGACAACTCAAACAGTATCGCCAAAGCAATCATGGTAATTTGTCTTTTCATATGATTCCCTTTAATCATGTATTCTGCCGCAAAGATACAAAAAAAGTGAGAAGTGAAACACAAAAAGTAAAAAATAGTAATAATAAGGTGTAAAATGATAGAAACTTATAGAAAATATGAATGTTTAAAAATTAAAAAATGCAAAAAAAAACAAAAATAGTAAATA
>CADBSN010000240.1 GCA_902797255.1 uncultured Bacteroidales bacterium
AAAAAAAATTATATATAATTTATAAAAATAATGGCAGCATGTCAGCATCTTTTAAGAAATATCTATCAGACATATCTACAGCATACATTTTCATGCTGACATCACTTCTGCTTAATGGCGGCAAAAATCATTGTTGACATCTTATTTGCGTATGAAGTTTAACAACCAAGTGTATTCATCCAGAAGAATTCAAGACGAATTCTGCTAAAATTTGCCTTAAATTCTGCACTCAAACGAGAAACAAATATGAACTTTGTCGACTGGATCAAGGAACACTGTTTTGGGAATCAAGGAAAAAATGCATTTTTTTCCTAGAAAAAATCTGAAATTTTCATAGATCTTTCTGTTCACCTGCTCACCAACTCCCATCCCCTGAAAGGGGAATGGGGAATAAAGTTTATAGTTTATAGTTGATAGTTTATAGTCCGTTTAACGAGTTCAAAGTTTAAGGGCCAAGGCCGAGAGTTAAGGGTCAAGGGGGCTCTAGCCTCTAGACACATTAATCAATAAAAAAGGCTCCCTTGAATGATGGGAGCCGTTCTTAGTATATGTAAGCAACAAAGTATTTATTCTTCGTAGCCTTTTGGATTGTTTTTCTGGAAATTCCATGCATCGCGGCACATGTCCTCAATTTCGTACTGTGCCTGCCAACCTAATTCTGCTTTTGCTTTGGCTGGGTTGCAATAACAGGTGGCGATGTCTCCTGGACGACGTGGCTTGATTACGTATGGTACTTTAAGTCCGTTTGCTGTCTGGAACGCATTTACGACATCAAGCACTGAGTAGCCGTGACCGGTTCCCAGGTTGTAGATGCCCAATCCGCATTTGCGCTGAATGGCCTGAAGGGCTGCAACATGTCCGGCTGCGAGATCGCACACGTGGATATAGTCGCGTACGCCTGTTCCGTCAGGTGTGTCGTAGTCGTTACCAAAGACTCCGAGTTCTTTGCGGATGCCAATTGCTGTCTGGGTGATATATGGCATCAGGTTGTTTGGAATGCCGTTTGGATTCTCACCGATGAGACCTGACTTGTGTGCGCCGATTGGGTTGAAGTAACGCAGAAGCACCACGTTCCACTCTGGGTCTGCCTTCTGTACGTCCATCAATACTTCTTCCAACATGGATTTGGTCTGTCCGTAAGGGTTCGTACAATGGCCCTTTGGACATTCCTCTGTGATTGGAATCTGTGCAGGATCGCCATAGACTGTTGCCGATGATGAGAAGATGATGTTCTTGCATCCGTTCTTGCGCATCACGTCGAGGAGCACGAAGGTTGCGTTCATGTTGTTCTCGTAGTACTCGAGTGGCTTCTCGCAGCTTTCGCCTACTGCCTTGAGGCCTGCGAAGTGGATGACTGCATCGATCTTGTACTGTTTGAACACTTTATCCATTGCCTCACGGTCGCGTACATCTGCCTTGATGAATGGCACTTCCTTGCCGATGATCTTGGCAACTCGGCGTAGGGCTTCTTCTTTTGAGTTTACGAGGTTATCGACCACTACTACTGAATGGCCGGCTTTGTCCAACTCGATAATGGTGTGGGAGCCTATATATCCAGCTCCACCTGTTAATAGAATTTGCATAATGATGTGTTATTTGATGTTATATTTTATGAATTCTGTTGTGTACGTAGTGTGACGTCGTTGACGAAGTTGCGGATGGACTGCTGATCGTCCTTGCGACAAATCATCAGGATGTCGGGTGTGTCGATGACGGCATAACCATGTAGGTCTTTGATTGAGGCAATCTTTCCCTTCGGTAGCTTGATGATGCAGTCGGACGTGTCGTAGAGGAATGTTGACGGATTGGTCTCGGCATCTTCGGTAGGGGAGAGCACAACATTGTCGTCGGCTGTTTTCTGCATGATGTTGAATACTTGTATCCACGTACCGAGGTCGCTCCAACCGAACTGGCACTGCATCACGTCGACATTATCTACTTTCTCGAGTACGCCTGTCTCCAATGGAATGTTGGGACAGATGGAGAAGGCTTGTTGGATGAGTGTCGGTATGTCATCGCCTACACTCAGCATTGCCTGTACTCGCTGGAGGATGTCTGTCACCTCACTGGACACATGTTGGATGGTTTCGAGGAAGGTGCGTGCGCTCCATAGGAACAATCCTGTGTTCCATAGAAACTCCTTGCTCTCAATGAACATCTTGGCGAATTCTTCCTCAGGTTTCTCCGTGAACGACTTGACCTGAAAGATATTGTCTGCCCGTTGCTCATTCATCTGAATATAACCGAACTGGGTCTCTGGATGGGAAGGGGTTACACCTACCGTCAGCAACCGCTGGTTGTGGGCCACGTATTCGAAACCGTTGAGCATGTCGTGCTCGAAGGTCGATTCGTCGGTGATGAGTTGGTCGGCAGGGGTTATGAGCATCACGGCATCGGGATTAATGCGTGTGATATGGATAGCTGCCCATACCACACTTGGTACTGTGTTGCGTCGCATAGGTTCCAACAACAGGTTGCCAGTTGGCAGTTGTGGCAGCTGTTGCATGGTAATATCCTTGTAGCGTTCGTTGGACATGACGATAATGTTTTCTTTATCGATGAACTTCGCGTAACGTTTATAGGTCGCCTGCAATAGTGTCTCACCTGTACCAAGGATGTCGAGGAACTGCTTTGGCATCTGCTGTCGGCTCGCTGGCCATAGGCGGGTGCCGATTCCTCCTGCTAGTATGATACAATAATAGTTGTTCTGCATAAAGATTTATTTATATAATAAGGTAGTTAATGTTTGACCATTTACCATTTATTCATTTAAAGGACCCCTCTCTGTCTCCCCCGAGGGGGAGGATTAAAAGTGGATATTTTCTTCTTGAACTTCTTGAACTCTTGAACTCTTTCAACTGACTTTAAACTTTGATCGGAGTTATCGCCTTCGGCTCGACAAATGAATGCTGATGTATGCATCCTATGGTTTCGTCGGAGTGAAGAGCGCAGCTCAAGCGGTAACTTCGAGGCCGTAAGGCCGCTAACTTCGTTTACTCCGTTTACTTCGCTTGTTATCCTCCCCCTAGAGGGGGAGTTAGAGGGGGTCTTGGTTATCTCACCAGATACTTCTTCCCGTTTTGGATGTAAATGCCGCTGATGAGGGGCATGTGTTCGCTTGTCATCTTACGGCCTGTGAGGTCATAGACAGAATCTATGCCCTGCAGGTCGTTGGTGATGTTATTGATTGCCTGGGCATCGTTGGCTTTCGCTGTGATGCTGATTTCCGATGCAGATGCCCATGCGTTGTTGTTGACTTCGGACTTTGCAATGAGTTTCAGGTAACGTCCTTCAACCGGTTTCTTGAGAGCGACCGTCTGCTGTGCCGTGGTTTTTGAGAACGAGCCGGTAGCTACCGCTGTGCCGAAGTTATCCACATCGTTACTGATGTAGATTTCATAGTCACGGATCATTCCGTTTTCGTTACCATCCGTTCGTGCCGTGTAAAGTACACCTGTCACATTGTAGGTCTGAGCCATATCGATGATGAGGGTGTGAGGATGGCGTGGAGTGGAGCCGCTATACTGTGTATGCCAGAAGGTCGATGGGTTGTTATCGATGGCATAGCGTGCAGGATTGCCTCCTTCCTCGCTTGATACGCTATAAATACTCCATGCTGTGCGGTTGATGTACATCTGGAATTCGTAGGTCGAGGTAGGGCTGTTGAAATATCCTTCTGCCTGGCAATAGGCTGTGACGGTTCCTCCATCCGGCAGATTCACGGAAGTGGTGTATTTCTGATAATCACCACCGTTGATGCTGTAATAGATGGTTGCATTCTTGGTACCTGTCTTCATCGTGATGCGTCCGTTGCTTGTCTGTGTACATTCCACAGCTTTGCAAATAGGCATATCGAAGCGTGCCTTTTCTGCCATCTCTTCCTTGCTCATGGCTGCTGGAATCGGAATGAACATGAAGCGGAATTTCGTGTCGGATGCATACAGCTCGTATTTCTTCAGCACGTCAGGACCGCAACTGGCATTACCCAAACCACGTGTGCGTGCATCGATATTGACCACAGTGACATTGGCTTTCTTGAACTGGTAGGGGTGATTGGCACGTGTGTTGCGGTTGGTGTAATTGTCCTCTGGACGCCAATGGAGGGCAGATGCTGCCATCTGGTCTGGTGCCACAACCATCATTCCCACTCCGTTTGCGTTGGTCAGTGCCAACCATCTCACTTCCTGTTTTGTTCCGTGCTCCTGAGGTTTCACGTATTCTACATATTGGTCTGTAACGGTGCTAGCATAGACATCGGGGAAGCAAGCTTCCTTGCGGTCAACATAGCTGTCCCAAGGTCCACGTCCGAACCAAGTGAACTGTTCCATCCTTACCGGCATCTCAAACTTGAAGCCAATACGTGGAACGATGGCGTTCTGGTCAGCAGGGTTGATATCGGAATTGACCATGATGGTTCCATCGGCACATACCTTGAAGTCGAGTTGTACGTTGAGCTTATGTGAAGTGGTAGATGTCCATACGCTCTTCATACTGATATCGACGGTCTGTCCATCCTCGCTCTTGGTGACTGTCGTGCCCTTACCGCTACCGGTGAAGGCGGTCAGACCCATGTCGTCCCAACTGCCTGTCTTGTTGCCATCGTTGTCTGTAGGCAGACGGAAAAGGTTGGGCTTCAGAGGCTGTGAGATGATGCTCTGACCTTTGTAGGCATAGCGTAGCATCGTGCCTTGTGTTTTTGAGAAGGTGGCAGTGAAGTCGCTGTTTGATACTGTGACCATAGCGCTGCTTTCTGTTACTGTGAGGGCCTCACCCTGCGCAATCTTCATCGGAGTCTTCACCGCTGTGTTGAGTGGCAGTTGTTCGCTTGCTACTTCGTAGCCGGCTTCTGCCCAGAGGGTAGCTTCCTTGAGTTTTGCTGAGAAGCGGATGAAGTATTCCGCATCTTCCTTCATTTCAGATGGTATTCCATTAATGGTGATACGAATACTGTCGCCAGCCTTCACGATGTCGTTGATGGTTCCTTGTCCCACTTCCTTACCTTCTTCCAGAATGGTGTATGTGAGGTCGAGATAGCTATTGTCGACAAACGCCAACTTGCTCTTCATGAGGAACTGGTTCTTGCTGTTCTTGACACTCTTGAATTCGATTGGCTGGTAGATTTTCTTGGTGTTATATACCTTGTCGGTAAAGCTCCAGTCGGGTTTCACCAGTCCGTTGATACAGAAGTTACCATCGTTAGGATTGTCGCCGAAGTCGCCTCCGTAGGCAAAGTAGTCCTTATTGTTCGAGTTCTTTGCCAACAGACCTTGGTCTTTCCAGTCCCAGATGAATTCACCTGTCAGACATGGATACTTTTCATAGAGGTCGAAGAACTCGCGCACATTACCCATTGAGTTACCCATAGAGTGGCTGTTCTCGCACTGAATATGTGGTTTCGGATTGGTCTGGTTGAGACGGCTGCGACCTGTGTTCTCAATACCGTCCACTCCTGCATACATGGTACTGCTCACATCACCGTAATCGCTGTTGCCTTCATAGTGGATGAGGCGTGTGGTGTCGAGCTTACGGATGGCTTCGCGGGCACTTTGGAAGTTATTTCCTCGACCCGATTCGTTGCCAAGCGACCAGATGAAGATGCAGACATGGTTACGATGCCACAAAACCTGATTGGCTGAGCGCTCCGTCATCATCGTGCGGAATACCTCTACACCCGACAGTCCTGTATTGGCGTGACATTCTACGTTGGCTTCTGCTAGAACATAGAGACCGTATTTATCACACAAATCATAGAAATATGGGTCGTTAGGGTAGTGTGAAGTACGAACAGCGTTGATGTTCAGGCGTTTCATGGTGATGATGTCCTTCTCCATTTCCTCGCGTGTCACGGCACGTCCATTCTCGTAGCTGAAGTCGTGGCGGTTCACTCCGTGGAACACCATACGTTTGCCATTAATGAGCAAAGCGCCATCGCTGCGTACGCTCACTTCCTTAAATCCTACCTTACCACCGCGGATATCGATTGTCTTACCCTGGCTGTCTTTCAGCGTGAGTACCAAATCATAGAGGTTTGGTGTCTCTGCAGTCCATTTGAGTGGGTCGGTCACTCTGATGGAGAATGTCTGCTTACCTACCGCGTTGATGGTTTTGGATGCGGTTGCAATAGCGGTTCCGTTATCCTCAATGCTGACATTGAGTTCTGCTCCAGTGAGGGCTTCACCTGCAATGTTGACCTCTAATTTGACTGTTGCGTTCTTGTATGAAGCATCAAGGTCGGTAGAGAAGAAGTAGTCGCGAATCTGAGTCTTCGGAGCTGCCCACAGGAAACAGTGGCGCTGAATACCTGTGAGTCGCCAATAATCTTGACACTCGATGAATGAGCCGCTGGTGAATCTGTAAACCTGCAGGGCTACGGTGTTCTCTCCCGTTTGAACATATTTGGTGATGTTGAATTCAGAAGGCAGATATGAATCTTCGCTGTATCCGATTCGCTGCCCGTTGATCCACAGGTAGTAGCCGTGTCCCACACCATTAAAGCGAATGTAGATGTCGCGTCCATCCCATGATTCGGGTATTACGAACTTGCGTCTGTAGGTTCCTACAGGGTTTTTCATGTTATCTTTATAGCTGAACCAACTTGGACGGTCGGCCATGACGCTATAGGTGTTGCTGTCGTATGAGAACGGATATTGCACGTTGCAATACAGGGGTTTGTCCCAACTCTTTCCGTGACGGATGCCATACACCTGCCAGCTTGCCGGTACGTCGATGTTGTCCCATCCTGCATCATTATAGTCCTGACCAAACACATTCTTCGGGGCATTACTGGGAATACCCACCCATTTGAATTTCCACACACCATCCAAGTCAATATAATAAGGTGATTGACTCATGTCGTTGCTGCTCACTTGGGTGATGTCGCCATAAGGAATTGATACCGTGTGAGCCGCTTCACGGTTCACATTTGATATGTTGGGATTATCCCATTCTGTGCCGTCCTGAGCATAAGCAAGCAGGGCACACATCGTTAGACCAGTAGTTAAAAGCTGTCTTATCATCATTGTGGTATGTGTTTATGGTTTACTTTTCTCCTTTGTCTTTCATGCCTGTTGCCTCGATGACGTTGATGACATAGTCGCCGAGTTTCTCGCATTCGGAAATTACATCCATATAATATACACCCATCTGGTAATCGTATAGGTGGTTGTTGATGTCGAAGATATTCTGGTTCTTCAATTGGTTACGGTAGTTGTTGATTTCATGCTCCAGATTGTACGACTTGTTCAGGTCTGCATACTTCTGGTCGCTTGCCTTCACGATGGTAGTCATAGCTTGTAAAGCATCATCGTCGAGAGCCATCATGTTCTGGATGTGCTCATATTGCTTCTCTGTGAAATCTTCTGTTGTATGCTGACGCTTACGATTCATCGAGCGAGCGAGGTTGTAGCACGAGTCGCCGATACTCTCCAACTCACTCACCATACGTAGCATGTGCTGGATTTCTGTCTTTGATTCGAGACTCAAGCGTCCTTCGCTCACACTGTTCAGATAATTTGCTATCTGCACTTCCATCTTATCCGTGATACTCTCGTACTTCTCGATACGTGAGAACAGCTTGTTGAAATCATCACCTTTAGTTGTATGAAGCAGTTCCTGTACGAATCCGAACATCTTGTAGCAACGCTCAGCAAACACAGCGATTTCCTTCTTTGCATTCAGAATGGAGAGTTCGGGAGTTGTCATCAATCCGGCTGAAATGAAGCGCAGACGTGATTCCTCATCTTCTGCCACTTGTTTAGGTTTGATTACCTTACATACAATCTTCTCAATAACCGGTACCATCCAAATCATGATGAACGTGTTCGCGATGTTGAATGCAGAGTGGAATGCTGGCAAAACCAAGTTGCTGTTTACTTTCGCATACTCAATATCTGTACCCAGTTTATCAACATCGACACCTACGATATGGCAAACCATCGTGAAGAACGGATGAAGGATGCACAAAACCCAGATTACACCCGTAGTATTAATAAATAGGTGTGAGAAAGCCGTCCGTCGGGCACTCACGTTCGCACCCAAAGCCGCTATGTTCGAGGTGATGGTCGTTCCGATATTCTCACCCAGCACAAGGATGATACCTAACTCGACAGGCATAGCACCCGTAGCACATAAAGTCATCGTGATGGCCATGATGGCAGCTGATGATTGTACACACAATGTAAGTACCGTACCAATCAGCAAGAATAGGGCAATCGTGCCGATGCTTCCGCTGTTGAATTGTGAGAAGAAATTGATTACGTCAGCATTCTTATCCAACTCCATGGCCATACCGGTCTTCCTCAGTGTCACCAATCCCAGGAACAGGAAAGCCATACCAAAGAGGAACTCACCCATGTTTTTGTACTTCTTCATGTAGATCATGATAATGCCGACAAAGGCTGCGATATAAGCCACAACACCGATGTCGAACGTCAGACCGAAACTCATAATCCATGCTGTCATCGTTGTACCGATGTGAGCACCAAGAATGATACTGATGGCCTGAGCCAAGGTCAGCAGACCAGCGTTCACGAACGATACTGTCATCAATGTGGTTGCGGTCGACGATTGGATGCTCGCCGTTACAAACATACCTGTGATGGCACCCATGAAACGGTTTGCCGTCATTTTCTGCAATACATTTCTCAGCTGAGGACCAGCCATTTTCTGCAAGCCTTCACTCAACGTCTTCATACCGAACATCAGTAAGGCAAGCGAACCCAAGAGGGTAAATACTACTACATAATCCATATGTTCAATGAAAAATATTCTTAAAGTTTATAGTTTATAGTTTAAAGTTTAAAGTCAGTTCTAGGTTTATAGTTTAACAAGTTTCCTTCTCACTTTCAACTCTTAATTTTTCACTTTTCACTCTTCACTTTTAACTTATCAACTGACTATCAACTATCAACTTTTAACTATCAACTCTCGTTTTTCCGACTGCAAATTTAGTATTTTTTACGAAAAAGGAAAGAAACATAACCGATTTTTACACCATAAACCGCCTTTTTTCTATAACAACACCGCAGTTTTGTTATTTAATCCAGTTTTTATATTTTACATTCTACATTATTTTGTAACTTTGCCGTTGCAAACTAAAAGCAACCTTATGAAAACGAATCGTTTTATTCTGGCCGTGATACTGACGGCTGTTTGCTGCACAGAGATTGCAGCACAGGGATTCCGCAGGGAGAATTTCCCAGAAGGGTCATATTCCCCAGTGACTAACATCAACCGCAATGGGTATCCGCGTGTGTTGGCCGACAACAGCGTGATGTTCCGTATGAACGCTCCTCAGGCGCAACAAGTGCAGGTAGATCTAGGTGGGACGAAGTACGACATGCAAAAAGAGGAGGGTGGTGCCTGGACCGTGACCACGAAGCCACAGGTGCCAGGATTCCATTACTATTCTTTGGTCATCGATGGTGTATCTGTGGCCGATCCTGCCAGTCAGACATTCTTTGGTTGTAGCCGTTGGTCAAGTGCCATCGAGATTGTTGAAAAGGGTATGGACGACTTTGAAGTGCAGAATGTAAAGCATGGCGAGGTGCGCACCGTTTATTATTATTCGAATGTAGAACAGGCATGGCGTCCGCTGATGGTCTATACACCTGCGGGCTACAACGAGGGCAAGCAGACCTATCCCGTAGTGTATATTCAGCATGGTGGGGGTGAGGACCATCGTGGTTGGATGGAGCAGGGACGTACGGCACAGATTATGGACAACCTGATTGCTGCAGGTAAGGCTGTACCGATGATTGTGGTGAGCTCGAACAGTAACGTACAATCGCGTAACGGAGGTATGGGCGGTGGTTATAGCTGGCAGGGTATGCAGACCTTCCGCAGCGAGATGATTGACAATATCATCCCCTTTGTCGAGAAGACCTATCGTGTGAAGAAAGACCGTAAGAACCGTGCCATGTGCGGTCTCTCGATGGGTGGAGGACAGTCGTTCTACATTGGTTTGCGCGATCCAGCGGTCTTTGCCAACGTGGGCGTGTTCTCTACGGGTATGTTTGGCGGCATTCAGGGGGCATCAAACTTCGACTTGGAGAAAGAGGTGCCTGGCATATTGACCGATACCAAGACATTTAACAAGCAATTCGACGTGTTCTTCCTGAGTTGTGGAGAACAAGATCCACGAATTGAATACACTCGCAACATTGTGAAGAAGATGCGCGATGGTGGGGTAGAGGTACGATTCAACTCCTATCCAGGCGACCACGAGTGGCAGGTGTGGCGCAAGTCGTTGCATGAGTTTGCACAGTATCTCTTCAAATAATCAACCATGAAAATAGCCATCATACAAAACTGTATCCGAACGCAGCAATTGGAGTGGACGCTTGAGTTTGCAGCTGATTTGATGAACCGGCAACCTGAGGCCGACCTCTATGTGTTGCCCGAGATGTTTGCTACAGGTTTCATGACAGAGGGTGCTGTGGAGCATGGATCAATCATACTCCGTTGGATGCAGCATCAGGCAAGCCGTTTGGATGCAGCCGTTGCAGGCAGTATTGCCATCCATGACGAGAAGCAACAGATGCGCAATCGCCTGTTCTTTGTCCGTCCTGATGGCACGTACGACTATTACGACAAGCACCACCTGTTCGGCTATGCAGGCGAGACAGATACTTATGTGGCTGGTAATCGACGCATGATTGTTGAATGGCGAGGCGTCCGGTTCCTCCTGCAGGTGTGTTACGACCTCCGTTTCCCCGTCTTCTCGCGTAATCGGGGCGACTACGATGCCATCATCTATGTCGCTAACTGGCCATTAAGCCGTAGTGAGGTGTGGCATACATTACTTAGGGCGCGTGCTTTGGAGAACCAATGTTTTGTGATAGGGACGAATATCTCTGGCGATGACGCAGGCATCTGTGAGCATGCTGGCGACTCTGCCATCGTTGATGCCTATGGTCGCACCCTTGCACAATGCCTTCCTGGCAAGGCAGAAAGTGCTGTGGCTGTGCTCGACATGGAGTCATTAGAGCGTTTCCGCATCAAGTTCCCCGTACTTGCCGATGCAGATGAATTTACCGTTTTTTATCAATAAAATACAATTAACAATGAAAAACCTACTTTTTTGCTTAATGCTGGGTCTGGCAATGAATGTCAGCGCACAGCGCACACCTACCATGGGGTGGAGTTCATGGAACACCTTTGCTCTGAACATCAACGAACAACTGATTCGCCAGCAGGCCGATGCGATGCATAACACGGGTTTGCAGAAGGCTGGCTACCGTTATGTGAACATTGACGACGGCTATTGGGACGGACGCGATGACAACGGCCATCTGCGCCTGAACACAAAACTCTTCCCCAATGGCATGCGTGCTTTAGTCGATTATATCCATTCGTTGGGTCTGAAGGCAGGCATTTACAGCGATGCAGGCGACAACACCTGTGGTAGTGGCAACCGTCATGCGTGGGGTATTGGTGTGGGTTTCGCCGGCTATGAAGACCAGGATTGCCAACTCTACTTCCGCGATTGGGACTTCGACTTCATCAAGGTCGACTACTGCGGCGGAATGCACATGCGACTCGATGAGCGCGAACAGTATACAAAGATATCGAATGCCATCAAGAACTGCGGCAAGAAAGACATCGTGTTCAACATCTGCCGTTGGGCCTATCCTGGAACATGGAGTGCCGATGTGGCCGACTCATGGCGCACTACAGGTGACATCAACTCCTCATGGCGTTCCGTGAAGAGCATTCTGGCCGAGAACCTCTACATGTCGGCCTACTGCCACGATGGGCACTACAACGATATGGATATGTTGGAAGTTGGACGCACGCTGTCGAAGACCGAGGATGAAACCCACTTCGGCATGTGGTGCATCATGTCTTCACCGCTGCTGATCGGCTGCGATATGGCGAACATCAAACCAGAGTCGCTCGAACTCATGTGCAACCCCGACCTTATTGCCTTGAACCAAGACCCGCTCCATCTGCAGGCTTATATTGCCGATAAACAGAACGAATGTTTCATCCTCGTGAAGGACATCAAGAAACTGGGTGGCAAGGAACGTGCCGTAGCCATCTACAACCCCAGCGATCAGGACCAGACAGTAAGGCTCAATCCAAAGACCATCGATCTAGGTGGAGCTGTGCAATATGATGACTGCTTCGCACGTGCTCCATACCTCTACGACCAGAACGCCATTCCTGTTCGTGTACCTGCTCACGGTACTAAGATTTATCGTGTGAAGGGTGGCAAACGTCTGGAACGTACCCGTTATGAGGCTGAGACTGCTTGGCTCAGCTGCTATCAGGAGTTGCGCAACAACCAGTTTGACCGCACCGCCATCTATGAGGCGAAAGAAGGTGCTGAGGGTGGATATATCGTTCGCTTCCTTGGCAACCGTGCCGAGAACGATCTACAATGGAAGCATGTCAATGCCTTCAAGGCAGGCACTCGTCGCATGACCATCGCCTACTACACAGCCGAAGAACGTGAGATGGACATCTACGTCAACGGTCAGTTTGTTCAGACACTGAAAGTATCTGCTACACCCGACCGTCAGACCGTCAGTCTCGACATCACCCTGAAGAAGGGCGACAACACCATCCGCATAGCCAATCCACGTGGCTGGTGTCCAGATATCGATGGCATGACCCTGTCAAACTAATAGATTCTATTCACACCATCGTGAGTAAGACTTAAAATAACCAACATAAAACTACCATGACACCCAAAGAACAAAGAAACGAACTGCTGGCCAAGACGATTCTCAAGAACCTGCATCGCCGTCATATCGAGGGCTTCTATTGTGCGACGGCAGAAGACGCCGTGAAGAAAGTATCAGAATTAATTCCCGATGGGAGTTCTGTGACATGGGGTGGTACGATGACTGTACGCGACCTGGGTATTCCCGATGTGTTGAGAAGTCGGGGCACTTTAGAGGTACTTGACCGTGACCTGGCAGTAACACCAGAGGAAAAGCAGGCTATGTATCTCAGGGCTTTCTCGGCTGATGTTTATCTGTCAAGTGCCAATGCTATCTCGGAAGATGGCGTTATCGTGAATATTGATGGCAACGGTAATCGCGTGGCGGCGATTACCTGGGGTCCGAAAAAGGTCATCTTCGTTATCGGTCTGAATAAAGTGGCGCAAACCGTAGAGGCTGCTCTTGCTAGGGCACGCAGCACCGCATCGCCCATCAACGCAGCCCGTTTCGACATCAAGACACCATGTCAAACGGATGGTGTGTGTCACAATTGCAACTCGCCGGAATGTATCTGCAATTACGTTCACTTTCTCAGAAATTCACCTAAAGGCCGCCATATCGTGGTGCTTGTAGGGGAGAATCTTGGGTATTAAATACGAACCTTAATGGTAAAGGACGTTTATCTTACCTCGAAACCGCGTTATGAGATCCTCGATGGACTGCGCGGTGTAGCTGCCGTGCTGGTGGTGGCCTATCACCTGTTTGAAACCTATTATGGCGGCAGTACTGACCAGCCTATCAATCACGGCTATCTGGCTGTGGATTTCTTCTTCGTACTGTCGGGCTTCGTCATCGGTTTGTCTTATGCAGCCTTGAAGCTCTATGACCTCCCCGTCCGTGAGTGGCTGAAAAAGAAATTATTTGCATCAACATCAAATCCTGCCCAATAGACATGAACATAAAGACATTTATCACAGCCATATGGGCGCTACTCGCATCTGCGACAGGTGCTGTTTCAATATGCTCGGTCTCTTTGCAAAAGCAAAGAACTGCAGAACGGATACGTGGATGTTGATTGGTTTGAGTACAAGTAAAATAAGGTTGCAGGCAAGTGGAGATGGCAGAGAAGATTAAAAGAAAAAATGGATTTTATGATTATAAAAAATAGACCAAATCCAAACGAGGTTTTCCCAAATCCGAACCTCCCAAGACTTTGCTTCATCAAGAATGTGGTGAAGAATCCACGTATCATC
>CADBSN010000241.1 GCA_902797255.1 uncultured Bacteroidales bacterium
CTCAATGCGATCCTGAGTATCCGACTTATACTGATAGTCTGCTACGACTTCCTCTGCGCTGAGGCTGCGGTCGTAGAGGCGGAGTGAGTGGATGTATCCGCTGAAAGCATCGCCGCCGTATGCATCGCCACCAATAGAGATAGGTCCTGTAGGTCGCAACATGATGAAGTTGTTCTTCTCACGTATCAGTTGGCCGTTAAGGTAGAACCGTTGATTCCATCCGTCGTAAGTGATGGTCCAATACTGCCATTTTCCTTCTCCCTGAGTTACTTCGTTCGGGAATCCCGCACTTTCAAACGAGCCAGCATGATCTATGATACCTGTTTCACGACTCTTGCTGTGGTTGAACTGAAACGCTGTGAGGTCGCCTGTGCTGGGTGTGATGCTGGCTATACACTCTGTCGGACCGACTTTTGGATTGAGAATCCATGCAGAAATGGTGTAGGCAGAATTATATGTAAAGTTCTTTGGACAGTCAAAACTGCTTGTCAGATGTTGCGTTCCATCGAAATAGAATGCATATTTGTTTTGAATAATCTCAACAAGCAAATCCTTTTCTGAGGTGAACTCTCCACCTGTACGGTTTTTTACAGACTTGGTCAATACAACCTTCCCTTGAGCATAATCGTTTGCGTTAATATCTACCACCAGACCGTTGTTGTAATATTGTCGTTCTTCTGGATTCACGTCTTTTTTATGAAGGTTAGGATAGCCTCTATTCACAGCTTCGTAGTCCATTCCTTCAACTGACGGGAGTAGGGTAGAAGGGTCATTTTTCTTTGTGGCGTTATATACTTTCACATTCCACAATGCACCGAAGTGTCCGTTCTTCTGGGTGTCTGTGATAGTGATTTTGATATATTGGGCCTTCACGTTTCCTTTCTCAATCATAGGTGAACCCGCATCTGTGTTTTGGGTTTTATCAACATAGAGGTTCCATATTTGTCCATCAACTGATGTTTCCACTTTATATTGATAGAAGAATGTAGCGTATTCGAATTGCAACCAAATCTGGTTGAATTGAGTAGGCTTGCCCAAATCAATCTGCAACCAAGCTTCTCCCTGATTATTTGCTGGACGCCATAGGGTACCGTTGTTGTCATCTACTGCATAGGTTGCCCTGAAGTCGTTTCCCAGTTCGGACGATGCTGTAACACTAGCTTGAAAGGCGAGATTCTGAATGGCATTCTTCTTTGCTTTCTTCGCTAAAGAAGAGGGTAGGAGACCTGTATGAGTTGGTGTGATTGGATTGATGTCTCCATTAGAAAGGAACTCGATTTTGTCGATACAGAGCTGGCGATTGAATCCGTGAACAGAATGCGGATTATTATGACGATGATAGACGATATAGTAGTCGTCCCCATCTACAAGGATGGAGTGGTGTCCTGGTCCGTGAACGGTTCCGTCACTATTCGTCTTCAAGATACAACCTTTGTATTCGTATGGCCCTATAGGACTTGTCTTGCTGGTTGCATACTGTACTCTGTATGTGTCGTTGTGACAACTGCCTGACGAGTAGGTGAAGTAGTAGATACCGTTTCTCTTGAATACGAAGGGTCCTTCGAAGAAGTCGGTCAGTTGGGTGTTGGGTATCAATCCCTTGTCTGTGAACGACTTTCCATCTGCTGCTAGCTTGGCCCAACCGCAGCCTGACTTTTCATAGATGCCCCATGTACCCACAAACATATATTGCGTACCGTCATCATCGGTAAATACCTGTGGGTCGAGCGTGATGGCCATTGGGTCGCAATAGCGGTCGCGCATCAGAACGGCATCAGGTCGTCCCAGCATATTGGTCCAAGGACCTACAGGTGAGTCGCTCTCTCCTACATAAACTTGACAAGGTGTACAGTAATAGTAGCGGAATTTTCCTTCCTTCGTTGGAATTACTTCAGGGGCCCACACGACTTCAGTTGTAGGCCAGTTCATCACAACATTTCGCCAGTTGACGAAGTCTTTCGACATCCATACCTGAGCCGGACCGTATCCGTTACCTGTTCCGTCTGTAGTTGCATAAATGTAGAATGTATCACCGAATTTCCGGATGGTTGGGTCTGCAAAATAGCCAGGAATGAATGGATTCCCGTTACCTGGCATATTCCATTGTTCTGGTTTCTCTTGAATCTTTTGTGCACTTAGTGAAAGAGAGGTGGCAATCAGCGTTGCCGTGATAAGCGTTTTTTTCATGTTAAATTAGTAGTTGTTTATTGATTAGCGCTGTGACGCTTGTCACAACGCTAATCATGATGGTTGGATTCTTCTTATTTGAATAATACTTTCTTTCCGTTGATGATGTTGATACCCTTGCGTGGAGAAGAGATACGCTGACCTGCTAGGTTATAGATGTTATCGCTAACCTCTAACTTCTCGCTTCTCATCTCTGATATTCCTGTATCAGGTGTTGGACTCACTTTGATGTTGAACAGATAGCCCTTTCCGTTGTATACTGCGACAATGCTTGTTGTATAGTCGCTATTGTCTGATGGATTCATGACAATAGAGTGGAACTCTCCATCCGTATATCCTACACGGAACACCGCACCATTGGCATCTTCAGCTAACAGACGTCCGTTCGTGGTGAAGGTAAATCCGTACAGATCATCGTAGTTTGAAGGTATGATTAGCTGATATAAATCATTGTAGGCCATCCATACAATCTTTCCTGCATCGTCACATTGGAGTGAGTCAAGCACCTCTGATAAATCGTATTTGGTTGATGCATAATCGCTTTTATCAGTATTCCATGAAGGCAGGGTGATGTCGGTAGTTTTCACGATATCTACAGGGTTGCGTTCATTCACATAAATCACATTGATGTTCAACTTAATTTTCTTCTGATCGTCAAGACTATACAAATAGAACTCTGCTGTATAGTAGTCGCCCACTTCACGAACTCCGTCTTTCTGCCAGAAACTGAGTTTTCCGTCTTTATAACCGATTCCGTATGCAATCGTAAGAATAGGAATGGAAGGATTGAATGGAGCTGCTACATGAACGAACGAATTGTCATCCTCTGCCAGAGCGCGTATATCAGTCATCTGATAACCGTTCAGATAACCCACAGAATCACTGATGACGGTACCGGTAATGTTGGTGGCACTCGGCATGTCATTATAACCTGTGCCTGGGATGTACACGGGTGTGCAGAATACAACGTCATTTGATTCGAATGTGTTGAGGACGTAATTTGTAAGATCAATGGCATTATTCATATAATCAGCTTGAAGCAACTCTGTTCCTCCTGTATGGATAGGTACCATCTCTATCGCATAGTTTAAAACGTCAACGGTCTCACACTCTGCAAATGTGGTTTGTGGAGTGATATTAAGCTTTATATTCAGCTGATAGTAGAATTTGTCTCCAACAATGTATAGGGTTGTTTTCACGGAGGTGTCTATCAGACTTAAGTCAGGATAGATTCCTACATGAAGGGCAGACAGACCGAGTTGGTTGTCGGGCTCGCAGAATAGAGCACATCCTGTAGCACCCCAATTACACATGAAGCCATCTTTATTCAGCCAATAGCCCCCATAATTAGCTGTAGTGTTATCTGTGAGTGAGTCTTTCTCACTTTCTGCATAGAGCACCAATTGCATGTCTTGTCCCCAATTCAGACCTTCTTCGTAACCGACACAGTCGGGGAGTGGTATCTGGGTATGGATGGCATCATAAAGTGAGTCGGCATTCAAGTCAATCACACGATACTTGTACGAACCATTATAATACATAGAAACATTGATGTCGCGTTCACCCACTTTCGTCATCTCTGCTAGTTTTGGTAATGATGTCTCTGTGATGGTCATCTTGACGGCAATTTCAATGGCGTTACTACCGTTGATATAATAGAGTAGGGCGAAGTAAGTGTTGCCGGGAATTGTTGCATTTCCCACTTGTCCTACAGTCATCGACAGTTGCTTGTCGTCTAGTTCTACATCATGAATGTACATCACAGCGGGATAAATGGTGTCTGCCACACATTCACCGGTTATCTCTCCTATGTTCTCGTCATAAATATCCGTCAACCACCATCCCTTACGATAGTTGAAGGTGCTGGTCAGTTCGTCGGTCTTACCTTCTGACTGCTCGTCATATTGGGCGATGTAGAACTTGTGGAGTGCCATTCCAAGTCCACCGCCTCCCAGCTTCGATAGAGCATCAGTTAGGTCTACTGTCACTCTTTGAGCGGTATTCTCATATCGTGCTTGTGGTGCAGTGAGGGTTACATCTACTTTGTCTACAATGGTCAATTCTGACAATTTGGGATTCTGTGCGTATGCCATACTGGTCAGCATTGTTGCCATCAATGCGATGAGGAGCGTAATGTTTCTTTTCATAAGTTTTTTGTTTTTCTAATTTCCCCTGCAAATTTACGAAATTTTTATGAAAGCACAAAATATATATATAACAAATAAGGTGTACCTCGAAAGATACACCTTATTTATGATTAAAAGCTTTGGTTTACTTCACCATGAACTTCTTTCCGTTCTGGATGTAGAGACCCTTAGTTGCATTCTTAACTAATCGACCTGTGAGGTCATAGATATTATTGTCTTTCTTTCCATCAAGTTCTATGAAGTTGATAGCAGAAGTATCACCAACGTTGATAGTGAACTCACAGCGTTTGTTGTCGTAGTAAGCATAGATGGTGAATGTGTATGACTTGCTGAGGTTTGAATCATCGATGATCCAACTGAAGAATCCGCCTTCATCAACAGCGTAACCAACTAATGCTACGAGATTTTCATCGTTATTGGTTACTTTGGCATCTTTATCGAATGCAAAGCCTTCCAATTCGTCGAAGTTGTTAGTCAGCGTACCATTCTCATCAAGAGCCATCCAAGTACCGTTCTCAGCAAACTCATCTTCTGTGCAGCCTAATGCTTCGTACATTGCTGTCAGATCATAAACGGTATAGGTACCGTTTTCAGTGTCGTTTGCATCACGAGCAGGGAGACTCAATGTGTAGCTGGCAACTGTTTCTGCCTCTGGCTGGATCTCTTCAACATATAGCACTGTAATGACAAATTTGATTTGCTTACCTGCATCCTGATTAACGAGGTAGAAGTTATCAACAAACTTAGCTCCAGCACTTTGTGCACCTGGGTACTGGAAGAACTGGAATACACCGTTTGCATAGCAGATTCCGTATGTGTCGCCGCTCTTCCAAGAGCTGACTGACGACTTGTTCTCTACATTCGTTGCAGGCTACATCCAGAATCCTGGCTTAGGATCGCAAGAGTACTTCTTTGAATATGTTGCAACACCTGCTGTATCAATTACCTCTCCATAGAATGTAGGAGTGGTTGTACCGAGTTGAGCCTCGATGAATTCAATGTCGGCATCGATTGGCTTATCCATGAGATGGTAGTCTCTCTGGTTACCAGCATCCTCACCATAATTCTGATAGTCAGTTGCATGAGGAACAATCTGATAGGTGTAATACTTTGTTGCTACGATATCGCAATCTTCAGGTCCAAGAATTACTTTTGTTGTGTCAACAGGGGTACCTATTTGAATATCCATCTTCAGCTCATAATACTCGTTGTCGAGTACATAGAAGAGTGAACCCGTAGTCTTTTCTCCACCTTCAAATACATTTGGCATGTGACCAATTTCAATTCTTGTA
>CADBSN010000242.1 GCA_902797255.1 uncultured Bacteroidales bacterium
GGCGTAGCCGACATCACCGCTCTTTGCAATCTGTTTGCAGTTGTTCCTTCATTTGTATCTCCCATCGCATTGCTGGCGACATAAAGTCCTTGTGTACTCATGGTCGCAGTGCTGATGGTTGGATTTCCCGATACACTTCCATTGATATAGAAGATGGTTGACGGGTCATACTCTGCAGCAGGAACAGGAATCACTCCCTGTGTTGCAGCAGTTTTAGTGAAGCCTGTATTCAGATTATTAGCTTCTTCACCTTCAAAAGTTGTACTGACGTTTGTCTTGCTGTAGAAATGCATGGGGATACCACGCGAAACCGCAGTCTCTTCTATATTATGCAAATAACCGCTGGCATAGCGGACGGGATTGATACCCGATACGACAGGTTGATTGTGTAGACGATAGTAGTTAGATTCAAATGGTACGATGTTGTCCGTGTTATAGACAATCGGTTGTATAGCCATCAACTGAGCCATATCAGCTACTCCATTCTTGATGTCAGCGACAATTTTTTTCACATTAACATGATCATCTCCAACTACAAAGTCAGTAGAATTTGCTACCGAACTCTTAAGTCCTCCCACATAGTCAATACGGTCGATGTAAGGATGGACAAGTTCCGGACTCAGATTAAATGTCCATTCAGTGGCATTTTCTCTTGTATTAAGTTCAGCATAGTTATCAGATGGATTTTTTCTGATGTAATACTTCGGTTCACTATCATTGATAACGGGATGAATAAGGAAGTAACCCGGAGTGGTTGTTTCTTCCGCCAACAATTCATAGACAGCATTAGCGTCTTTAGTTTGCATGGTCAGCCTGGTGTTGTTTGCTATGTTAGCGTTCATTACCGTATTAGACTGGCTGTTCTTAATCATATAGCGGTTATACATCACGAAACCGTATGCGTCACCAACAGGTGACCACAGGTAGTCGTTGGTGTAGCGGGTTTCACGTCCTTTCATTGCCTGCAGTCCCCATGCATTTGTGTAGTGAGCTAGATATGGAGTTGCCTCATTAGTTTCAAAGGTGTACCAGAAATTTTGGTCCGTACTAGTCACAAAACCTTCACCAGCATTGGTTTCCAAACCGGTAAGAAATCCATAGGCTACATTGACTCTTACGGTCTTACCTATCAAATCGGCATCCGACATCAACTTTCTAATTTCCAAACCCTTGTACTTATTGTTCAATTCAGAATTAGGAGAACTACATTCTAGATTATCATAAATACCTTCCACATAATATAGATATGAAACGTTCGGACGATAGAAACATGCGGGAACTTCCAATTCGTCCCCCAAACTTACCTTACCTGCATCATGTGAATAGGTTTGACCATTAATGGTTTCGCCCAACTGATATTTCTCGCCAGCATAATGAGGGCCTTCTCCAGTGTTTTCTGAAGTCAAGTCACGCTGCGTAGTTCCATAAATCGTTTTGGTATTTGGTGAAGCCTGCTCGTACGTTTTCCAGTCTTCAGTTGTCCAACTATTCTCCGTACCCTCACGATAAGGAATTACAACATATTCACCGCTTTGGGGATGCTCTTTATCTGCACAAGTCTTTGCAATCACCAGATGATAAATCAGGTGATATACGGATAGGGCGAAGGGGATGAACTTTGCGGGTGCATCAGTTACCAAAGAAACAACTGGAGTGGTAGAAGGATTGCTGTCATCATCAACAAAATTAAGCATATAGGCCTGATTACCCGTCTCTGCCAGTACACCATAGTCATAGCCATCGCGTTTCAACAACATAAAGGTTTTTGCAGAGCCTTCATCAACAAGCGTTGTTGTTCCATTTACATACTTTGATATACCGTTACGTTTTATCTTGATGGCGTATGGGTCACTGCCCTCAAAGTGCCACATATCTTCAGGATTAGCTGAAAGAGTATGTTCACCATTATTGTCTCCTCCATCGGTGATGTCGGTTCCATTTGATGACCTCATCATATTGTCATTAAGCCATATGATATTATAGGGCATGTTACCAGTAATGTCGATTGCCACATCGTTGGAGCCAGAACCTACAGCAATTGGAGAGTCATTGTTACGTGCATTGGGAACCAAATAAGGTGTATTATCTCTACTAAAAGCAGGATAGCGTACATATACCACATCATCGTATAATCCGTAGAGATTATCTATCTGAGAATTCACATCATGCGTATATTCATCATCGGGTGTAACACCTTCTGTTCCTTTATCAGTATAGGTTGCTGTACCATAATACAAGTAGTCATCCAGATAAATCAGTTGAGACTGAATGCCCTCTGGCACCACGGGGTTATAGCCGTTTTCATTTGCCTCTTCATCATTTTGAGTCGCGAAAGCAGCAAGCAACTTATCATTAGTGATGACTTTATAAGTAAAATTATGAGTTACATCATTGGTGAATATCAGACGCGCATCATCGCTGATGGTATTGGAAGTTGTAGTGAATTCATCTTCGAGCTCGATAGATGCTGCAACTGGCGTCCCTGCATCAGGCGCCGTCATACTACCTCCATTCAAGAAGGAATAGGCTAATCCATCCCCGGCTGCTGCTAAGGCATAATCACCATTTGGGTGATTCAGAATCACGAAACGGTCAATATCTCCGACCTTGATGGCAGTTCCCATGTCTGCTTCTGCTTTATTTGCATCGCGATTAGAAATTTTTACTGAATAAGGGTCTGGAGCAATATAATACGAGGAGGTGGACACACAAGGGCTTTGCTGGAATTTCCACTGCCACTTCAAGGCTGCCGCATCTGAATTAATAGTTGCTGGTTTTGTCGGAGTATCAGCATCTTTATAGATACCACTACCTTCTGCGTTCAACGTGCCAGAGTATTGTGCATTATGTCCTCCCAGCGACACCGTCATCCAACGTCCTCTCAAGATATTGTCGTAATCAATGTCGTTCGCCTCGTCGTAGCTGTAGCGGATAAAGATATCAGCATTGTTCTGTATGCCAGCAGCTGCGAATGAACTAGTGATTTCTTTAGATTCTATATTCGACAAGTCATATACGCCGCCAGCAGTTTCTGTCAGATTCTTATAAAACTTAAAGTCTTTCGCCAATGGGCTCTTGAAATGCTCAGGAATAGAGGGATAGGATTCACCTGCTGTTTGATAGTGCATCGCCACATTACCATCGTTATCTAAGATGCGGTAGTCGAATACCTGCGGACGCACAAAGAAGGTGGTCTGTGCTCCAGGGGTAGCATCATCGACATCAGCCTTTTTTGTTTGGGTCACATCTGGAACTGCCACTGTGGTAAAGCCATTGATACGACGACTATGGTCGAAGCGTGGCATCAACTGCATATTACCCATCTCGTCCTGCACGGCCATGAATGTCTGGTTGGTCATTTGGATATACGTATGGTCGTATCCTTCATTGCCATTAGGTTCGGTCGCTGGACGATTATGTACATCAACCCAGTCTTCCAATGTCACATCGTATGAGCCACCAGAATAGTTGCCCACCATTGCACCTTCACTAAGTGATGTGTTAGTGATATGAGTAGTGAAATATTTTTTCGAGTCTACATTCTGTATCTGGAGGTTGTAAGGATCGAAACCAGTCTTGTTTTTATATTCATCCTTCGTTTCATACTCAGTATGCGGTTCAAGTGACGCTTTTTCTTCTGTCGCCCACCTGATACCCATTTCCTTATCGATATGTAGGTTGGGTTGCAGATACCAAAGTTCGTTTATCTTTGAGCCAGTCGGTACATCGAAATGTGCTGCATTATCAATAATATACTTCGACAAATTATCTGGGGCAGTTGTCGCAGCTATTGAAGAGCCACTTTCTTTAGCATACTGATGTTTCTGCAATATGATAAAAGGGGATGGTGTACCAGACTCTTCGAAGGTCTTTGTAGATGGATAAGGTGTCAAGTTGTATGCGTAGCTCTTTTCATACTCTTCCTTCACGGTGTAAGTTACAAAAAGGTCGCGATCTGCCTTGTATGGAGGTAAGGTGGCTAATGACGTAGAGGTAAAACGAATATTATTCACAGCAATTGTATCTCTTTCTTTTCCACCCTGCATTCGTATCGCATATTTGTGGCAACCAGTACCCTTTGTAGCATTGCTATAGAATGTGTACTCCTTCACCATCGGGCTGTCATATACCCTCAAAGCTGCTAATTTTTCACCAGCACTAGGATCGGCA